>DATCWW010000271.1:0-8567 GCA_036566145.1 Gemmatimonadales bacterium | reverse complement strand
CGGCTGCTGGAGCAGCCAGTCGATCCGCCGGAGCGCGCCCGCCGAGGTCTCGCCGCTCACCCCGGCGTTGACCGCGGTGTAGGGCAGGCCGGCCGAATCGATCTTCGCCTGGATCAGCGCCGGATAGGCGTTCGCCGGATCCAGTCCCAGGCCCGCGGTCAAGCTGGTGCCCAGGAACACCACTCGGCCCCGCTCACCGTCGGGATGAGGCGGCGGATCGTCGGGAAGGTGGGCCGGCCGATCGCCGCCGCAGGCGACGATCAGCGCCAGCAGAAACCCGTAGCGGATGGGGGCAACTATCATTCAGGCCATGCTCCGATGCGACGCGCTGACCAAGACCTACCGCTCCGGCGGGCGTGAGCTCACCGTGCTGAACGATATCAGCTTCGCGGTGGAGCCGGGCGGCTTCGTGGCCGTGGTCGGACCCTCCGGCAGCGGAAAAACCACGCTGCTCGGACTCCTGGCCGGACTGGACCGGCCGACGTCGGGCACGGTGCACCTCGACGGCGCCGATCTCACCACGCTGGACGGCGACGCGCTGGCGCGGCTCCGCGGGGGCAAGGTCGGCTTCGTGTTCCAGTCGTTCCAACTGATCCCGACCCTCACGGCGCGGGAGAACGTCCAGGTCCCGCTGGAGCTTCGCGGCGAGGCGGCCGCTGACCGAGCCACCGAGCTGCTCGAGCGGGTCGGTCTGGCCGACCGGGCCGACCACTACCCGGCGCAGCTCTCCGGCGGCGAGCAGCAGCGGGTGGCGCTCGCGCGCGC
Organism: Gemmatimonadales bacterium; assembly: GCA_036566145.1. Taxonomy (GTDB): domain Bacteria; phylum Gemmatimonadota; class Gemmatimonadetes; order Gemmatimonadales; family GWC2-71-9; genus CAVVWJ01. Next base: position 7,802 of record DATCWW010000271.1, on the reverse strand, counting down.
CTTCAGCAGCCGGCCCAAGGTCCTCTTCGCCGACGAGCCCACCGGCAATCTCGACGCCCGCACCGGGGCCGGCATCATCGATCTGATGACCGAGCTGAACCGGGACCTCCGCACGACGCTGGTGCTGGTCACCCACGATCTCGATCTGGCCGGCCGGGCGCGCCGCACCATCCGCCTGGCCGACGGGCGGATCGTGGCCGACACCGCCGCGTGACCGGCGCCGGCTTCGTCCTCCGGATGGCGGCACGCGAGATGCGCGCCTCCCCTCGCCGGCTGCTGCTGCTCACTGCCTCGGTCGCCGTCGGGGTAGCCGCGCTGGTGGCCGTCAGCTCCTTCACCGACAACCTGCGCGATTCGGTGCGCCGCCAGGCTCAGTCGCTCCTGGGGGCGGATCTCTCGCTGGAGAGCCGCCGGCCGCTGTCCCCGTCGGTCGAGCGCCTGGTGGACACGCTCGCCCGTCAGGGGGCCCGGTCGGCCCGGCTCATCAACTTCGACGCGATGGCCTACGTCCCCCGCACCACCGGGGCGCGCATGGTGCAGGTGGCGGCGATCGACGGCCCGTATCCGTTCTACGGCGCGATCCGGACCGAGCCCGCCTCCGCCTGGGCGCGGCTGCAGCGCGGCCCCTTTCTGGTGGCCGACCCGTCCCTCCTCACCGCCCTCGGCGCGCGGGTAGGCGACACCCTGGCCGTGGGCGAGGCTCGCTTCGCCATCATCGGCACCATCGCGAGCGCGCCCGGGAATGTCGGGTTCCGCGCGGCCTTCGGGCCGAGGGTCTACCTGCCGGCGCGGTACGTCGAGCGGACCGGGCTGCTCGGCTTCGGCGCCCGGGCCGAGTACGAGCTGTACCTCAAGATCCCGGCCGGACAGGATCCCCAGCGGATCGCGGATCGCGAGCGCTCCCGTCTGTCGGGCGAGCGGATCCGGCTTCGCACCGTGCTCGACGACCAGGAGTCGCTTAACAAGTCGCTCTCGCAGCTCGCCGGGTACCTCGGTCTGGTGGCGCTGGTGGCGCTCCTGCTGGGCGGCATCGGCGTGGCCAGCGCGGTCGTGGTCTTCATCCGGCAGCGGGTGGACACCATCGCGGTGCTCCGCTGCCTCGGCGCCACGGGCGGACGGGTGCTCGCGGTCTACGCGGCGGAGACTGCCGCGATGGCGCTTGCCGGCGGGATCGTCGGCGCGGCCGCGGGTGTGGCTGCGCAGCAGGTGCTGCCGGTGCTGCTGGCAGGGCTGCTTCCCGTCGACGTGACGCCGCTGGTTTCCTGGCGCTCGATCTGGCTCGGGATCGGCATCGGGCTCTGGGTGGCTCTCGGGTTCGCGCTCTTCCCGCTCCTTCTGGTCCGGCGGGTCCCCCCGCTCGCGGCGTTGCGTCGGGACGTCGAGCCCAGCGCCGCGGCACGGGATCCCTGGCGATGGGTCGTCGCCCTGCTCATCGCGGGCAGCACCGCCGTCCTCGCCGGCCTGCAGGTCGGGAGCTGGCGCCGCGGCGCCATGTTCGCCGCGGGGATCGGCGGCGCGCTGCTGGTGCTCTGGGGTGCGTCCTGGGCGCTGGTGCGCGCTGCCCGGCGCTGGCTTCCGGGAGGCTGGCCCTATCTCTGGCGGCAGGGCTTGAGCAACCTCCATCGTCCGTCCAACCAGACCGTCACGGTCGTCCTGGCCATCGGCTTCGGCGCGTTCCTGCTCGGCACCCTGGTGCTGGTCCAGTCCAACCTGCTCCGCCAGCTGAGGGTCACCGGCGGCCCGGCCCGCCCGAACCTCGTCCTCTTCGACATCCAGCCCGACCAGCTCGGAACGGTGCGGCAGGCGCTCGACGCCGCCGGCCTCACCGCCACCGCGCCGGTGCCGATCGTGCCGATGCGGATCGCTGCGGTGAAGGGCCGGCCGGTGCGCCAGCTGCTCACCGACACCACGATCGGAGGCAGCTGGGCGCTCCGGCGGGAGTACCGCAGCACCTATCGCGACTCGCTGGTGGCCTCCGAGCGCATGGTGGCGGGCCGGTGGTGGACGCCCGGCGGCGAGCCCCAGATCTCGGTGGCGACGGGTGTCGCCGACGAGCTCGGCGTCCGGGTGGGCGACGAGATCGTCTGGGACGTGCAGGGAGTCGAGCTGTCCACCCGGGTCGCGAGCCTCAGGGAGGTGGACTGGGCCCGCTTCGAGCCGAACTTCTTCGTGGTCTTCCGCCCCGGGGCGCTGGAGGCGGCGCCGCGGACATTGGTGCTCCTCTCCCGGGCCGAGGACCCCGCGGTGCGCGGCGCGCTCCAGCGCCGGCTCGCCGAGCGGGTGCCGAACGTGACGGCGCTCGATCTCTCGCTCATCCAGGGCGCCCTGGAGCGCGTGGTGGATCGGGTCGCGCTGGCGATCCGCTTCATGGCGCTGTTCACCCTGGCGACCGGCACGCTGGTGCTGGTGGGCGCGCTCGCGACGAGCCGCTTCCAACGGATCCGCGAAGGCGCGCTGCTCCGCACCCTGGGGGCCACGCGCTCGCAGCTACTCCGCATCGTGCTGGCCGAGTACGCCGCGCTCGGCGTGCTCGCGGCACTGGCGGCCGCGCTGCTCTCGACCGGGGCCGCCTGGGCGCTCGCGCGGTGGGTCTTCGAGGACACCTTCCGGGTGCCGGCCGGCCCGCTGGCCGCGCTCACCGTCGGCGTGGTGGCGTTGACCGTCGCGGTGGGCCTGGCCAACAGCCGGGAGGTGATCCGGCGGACGCCACTGGAGATTCTGCGGCAGGAATGAGCGGGCTACCTTTCCCAGCACTCTCATCCGGGATCTGCACATGCTGTCGATCGATCTGTCGGGCAAGCGCGCCCTCGTCGCCGGAGTCTCCGACGACGCGGGTTTCGGATTCGCCATCGCCAAGGCGCTCGCCGAGGCCGGGGCGAGCGTCTGCCTGGGCAGCTGGCCCCCCGCGCTGGGCATCTTCACCAAGCTGCTCGAGCGGGGAAAGATCGAGGAGTCGCTCCGGCTTGCCGACGGGCGGCGCCTGGAGTTCGAGCGGATCTACCCGCTCGATGCCGCCTTCGACACCATGGCCGAGGTTCCGGCGGAGATCCTCGAGAACAAGCGCTACCGGGAGCAGGGCGACTTCACCATCCAGGGGCTGACCGATCGGCTGCGGGAGGATTTCGGAGAGCATGGGCTGGACCTCGTGGTGCACAGCCTCGCCAACGCGCCCGAGGTGCGCTCGCCGCTGGTGGACACCTCTCGCCAGGGTTATCTCGCCGCGGTGAGCGTGAGCGCGTACAGCAACATCGCGCTGGTCCGGAGCCTCGCTCCGCTGATGCGGGAAGGCGGCGCCTTTCTGTCCCTGACCTACATGGCGGGCGAGCGGGTGATCCCGGGCTACGGCGGAGGGATGTCGTCGGCCAAGGCGGCGCTGGAGGCCGATACCCGGACCCTGGCGTTCGAAGCCGGCCGGCGATGGGGCGTGCGGGTGAACGCCATTTCGGCGGGGCCCTGGGCCTCCCGCGCGGCGACCGCGATCGGCTTCATCCAGATGATGATCACCTATACGAGCGCCAACTCTCCCCTGCCCCGCGCGATCGACGCCACCGATGTCGGGAGCACCGCCGCCTTCCTGCTGAGCCCGCTCGCCCGCGCCATTACCGGCAGCGTGGTGTACGTGGACAACGGCTATCACGCCATGGGCATGGCGGTGCCGGAAGGGGCCTAGTCGCTCACGGTCGTGTAATATTCCTTGGCCGCCACATCTCGTGGCGGTGATCTCACCCGCCGTCCCGGACCTCGGATGTCCCAGGAACTGCTGTCTCAGGCCGAGGGACCGGCCCACCGCCTGACCCTCAACCGCCCCGAGCGCCGCAACGCCCTCACCCCGACGCTCGCCCGCGAGCTGGCCGAGGAGCTCGACCGGCTGGAGGAGGTCGGATCGGCGCAGGTGATCCTGCTGACCGGCGCGGGCGGGCACTTCTGCGCCGGGCTCGATCTGCACTGGCTGCGCGGCTTGGGCGAGATACCCGACACCGCCGCCCTTCAGCACGGCCTGAGCGACTTCCAGTCTGCCGTGCTGGCCATCGTCCGGAGCTCCGCGCCGGTAATCGCGCTGCTTCGGGGAACCGCGGCGGGATTCGGGCTCGACCTGGCCGTCGCCTGCGACATGCGGATCGCCGCCGCGGGCGCGACCTTCACCTCGGCCTTCGCGCGCATGGGGCTGGTGCCCGACGGCGGCTCCACCTTCACCCTTCCCCGTCTCATCGGCGTCGGTCAGGCCCTCCGCTTCCTGATGGCGGGGGAGACGCTCGACGCCGCCCGGGCCCGGGCCATCGGGCTGGTGGACGACGTCTCCCCCGAGGACGACCTCGATGCCGACGCTGCCCGGCTGGTCCAGGGGCTGGCCAGTGCCGCGCCTTCGAGCCTGCGCACCATCAAGCGGCTGGTCCGGGCCGCGGAGCTGGGCGCTCTGGAGCAGACCTTGAGCAGCGAAGGGGCGGCCCAGATCCAGGCGCTCCGCGGGGGGGACTTCCGCGACCGCCTGCTCGCCTTTGCGGCACGCGGGGCGGCCTCGGCGGATCGGTCGTGAGCGCCGCCGGGATCTTTGCGCCCGACCTGCTCCGTGGGCAGGTGGCACTGGTGACCGGCGGCGGCACCGGAATCGGTCTTGGGATCGCGTCCTGCCTGGCGGCGTCCGGCGCGGCGGTCGTCCTGGCCAGCCGGAAGCCGGAGCACCTCGAGCCGGCGGCCGAGTCGCTGCGCGCCGGGGGCGCGCTGGTGAGCGCCATCCCGACCAACGTGCGGGAGCCCGAGTCGGTCCGGGGCACGGTGGAACGGGTGGTCGAGGAGCACGGCCGGCTCGATCTGCTGGTCAACAACGCCGCCGGGAACTTCTACGCGCCGTCGGCTTCGCTCTCGCCCAACGCCTGGCGCGCGGTGGTGGAGACCGATCTCTACGGCACTTTCTACGGCTGTCAGGCGGCCTACCCGGTCATGAAGCGGCAGGGCGGCGGGCGCATCGTGTCGATCTCGATGACGCTGCACTATCGTGGATGGCCCCAGATGGCGCACGCCACCGCCGCCAAGGCCGGCGTGGATGCGCTCACCCGAACCCTGGCGCTGGAATGGGCGGTGGACGGTATTCGGGTGAATGCGGTGGCCCCCGGGCCGATTCCGACCGAAGGGGTCCGGAAAGCCTTCACCCCGCCAGGCGGCGGGTCCGACGTCCCGGCCATGGATGAGTACGCCACCCGGGCCATCCCGCTGCGCCGGTGGGGGACGCCGGAGGACATCGGCTGGATGGTTACCTACCTGGCGAGTCCCGCGGGGGACTGGATCACCGGAGCCATCTTCGTGGTGGACGGGGGCTCCTGGCTCACCCCGGCCGGGACCTGAGGAGAGGTCGATGTTCCTGGGACACTACGGCGTGGCGTTCGCGCTCAAGCGGGCGGAGCCCAAAGTGTCGCTCGGCACGCTCTTCGTCGCGGTGCAGCTCGCCGATGTGCTGTGGGGCTGCTTCCTCCTGCTCGGCTGGGAGCAGGTGCGCATCGATCCCACCGCCGGGCCGGTCGCACCGCTGGAGTTCGTGCACTACCCGATCTCGCACAGCCTGGTGGGATCGCTCGCGTGGGCGCTCGCCGCCGGTGCCCTGTACTACTCCTGGCCCACCCGCGACACCAGCGGCCACTGGCAGGCCGCGCTCCTGGTCGCGGCCGCGGCCGCCTCGCACTGGTTCCTCGATGCCATCGTTCACTTTCCCGACCTGCCGCTCGGGGGCGACGGCTCGCCGCAGATCGGGTTCGGCCTCTGGGGCAACCTGCCGCTGACGATCGCGCTGGAGCTCCTCGTGCTGGGTGGCGGCGTCACGGTGTACGTGGTCCGGCGGTCGCACCGGCACCCCGCGCGGGCCGGTCGCCTCGTCGGGCTGGTGGTGCTGCTCCTGGCGCTGTACGCCGCCAGCGTGGTGGGGCCGCCGCCGCCGAGCGAGACCGCCATCGCGGTGACCGACCTCGTCGGGCTCCTGGCGCTGGCCGCGCTGGCCGGCTGGGTCGACCGACGGGCGACCCCGGGAGAGCTGGCCGCGGAGGGCCTGCCCCCGCGATGAGCATGGACCGCTTCTTCGCCGGCCTCGGCGCTCTCTCGGCTTTCCTCGCGGTCGCGGCCGGCGCCTTCGGCGCTCACGCGCTCCGCGCGCGCCTCTCGCCGGACCTCCTGGCCGTATTCGAGACCGCCGCACGCTACCAGATGTATCACGCGCTCGGGCTCCTGGCCGTCGCCTGGATGGTGACCCGCTGGCCCGGCCCCTGGCCGGTGCGCGCCGGCTGGCTGTTCGTGGCCGGCACCGTGCTGTTCTCCGGCAGCCTCTACGCGTTGGCGCTCACCGGCGTGCGCTGGCTGGGCGCGATCACGCCGCTGGGCGGGGCGGCGTTCCTGGCCGGGTGGCTCTGCCTGGCGTGGGGGGCGAGTCGCGGATGAGCTCGAGCACCACTCCTCGCACCGGCACCGCGGGGTACCGCGCGCTGCTGGAGCGGCTCGACCGCTGGTTCGAGGCGGCGCGCGAGGCGACCGGCGTGATTCCCTGCCGGCCCGGGTGCAGCGCGTGCTGCCATGGGCCCTTCGATGTCACCGTGGCCGACGCCGAGCTGCTGCGGGAGGGGGTCGCCGCGCTCCCTCCCGCCGATCGGGTGGAGGTGGTCGCCCAGGCCGGCGCTCTGCTGTCCGGAATGAAGATGCTGGAGCCGGCGTGGGCGCCGCCCTATGCGGTCGCGGATCTGGGGGAGGGGCGCTTCGACGCCATGATCGAGCGGTTCGCCGGGGTGCCGTGTCCGCTGCTCGACGAAGCCGGCGTCTGCCGGGTCTACCGGCACCGCCCTCTGGTCTGCCGGCTCATCGGCCTCGGCATGCTCTCACCGACCGACCGTCTGATCGAGAACGCCTGCCCGATCCAGGAGGAGTTCCCCGGTTACGTCGCGCTGGCCCCGCAGCGCTTCGACCTCGAGGCGCTGGAGCTGGAGGAGATCGCGTGCCAGCGCGCCGCCGCCCGGCGACTGTTCGGGGATGCAGGGTGGGAGGGGTTTGAGACGACGATCGCGGCCGCGATCGTCGTCGGGGAAGGGAGAAAGGGGAAAGGGGAAGGAGGGTCGGAATAGCGACCGGACACACACCCAGTGGCTACTCCACTTTCCCCTCCCCTTTCGCCTGTCCCCTTTCCCCGGCTTCACTTTCCCTCGCCCACAGGAAAAACAGCACCCCGATGCCCAGGAACATGTAGATGTTCCCCGGCACCCACATCAGCAGGCCCCCCAGCTTCTGGTCATCCAGCGGCGAGAGACCCCAGGTCCGGGGCGCGACGCTGTACCAGGGGTAGAGCACCTGGTCGGAGGTGGTGATCAGGGCCGCGACCACCTGCATCGGAATCCCCACCAGAAAGAGATAGAGCATCCCCAGACCGTAGGGGAGCCGGGGCAGCTCGGGGAGCGAGCTCATCACCGGCCACCACATCAGCGTCGCCGTGACCATGAAGAGCAGGTGGGTCACGATGTGGACCTCGTGCTCCCGCATCATCAGCTCGTAGAACGGCGTGAGATGCCAGACCGCGAGGGTGAGGGTGAAGATCGCCGCGGCCACGAGCGGCCGGGTGACCACCCGTGCCACCGCGAGCACCGCGGGCGGCCGGACCAGCGGGCGCAGCAGCCATCCCGGCGTTCCCCAGATCAGGAGCGGCGGGAACACCAGGGTCAGCAGCAGGTGCTGCACCATGTGCACGGAGAAGAGGTAGTAGTCGCTCAGGTCGTGGATCGGCCCGTTGAGCGACACCAGCAGGACCAGGAGGCCGGCCGCGAACGCGAGCCGGCGCG
>DATCWW010000245.1:0-5295 GCA_036566145.1 Gemmatimonadales bacterium | reverse complement strand
GGCCACCGAGTCCGACCTGCTCACCCTGACCGGCGGGCTCATCATCTCGAGCGGCGGGCGCGGCGCCGCGCTTCACGTCTCCGACTTCCTGGGGACGACGATCGCCGCGGCGCGGCGCTACGGGATTCCGCACGAGGTGCTGGACGCAGAAGAAATCCGCCGGCGCTACCCCGCCTTCCGGGTAACGGACGAGGAGACCGGATACTTCGAGCCCGGCGCCGGCTTCGTGCGGCCGGAGCGCTGCGTGGCGGCGCAGCTGCTGCTCGCCCGGCGTCACGGGGCGAACCTGCGGCTGGGGGAGCAGGTCCTCGAGGTGCGGCCCGACGGCGCCGGCGTCGTGGTCCGCACCGAGTCGGACAGCGTCCGGGCCGACCAGGTGGTGCTCACCGCCGGGCCCTGGCTGCCCGAGCTGCTGTCGCCGGAGTACGGCCGTCACTTCTCCGTGACCCGCCAGGTGCTCTACTGGTTCGCGCCGCGTGACTCGATCGAGCCCTTCCTGCCCGACCGTTTCCCCATCTTCATCTGGGAGCCCGCGGGGCTGCCGGAGCCGATCTACGGTTTTCCGGCGATCGACGGCGCGGCCGGCGGGATCAAGATCGCGTCAGGGACCTACGGGGAGCGGGTCGCGCCGGACGAGGTCCAGCGAGACGTCGGCGACGACGAGATCGCGGCGATGTACCGGCTGGTCGAGCAGTGCTTCCCGGGGATCGGTCCGCGCTGCGTGAAGACGGCGACCTGTCTCTACACGGTCACGCCGGACGCGGGGTTCGTGATCGACCGGCATCCCGAGCATCCGCAGATCGTGCTGGTCTCCCCCTGCTCCGGCCACGGCTTCAAGCACTCGGCGGCGATCGGGGAGGCGGTGGCGGAGTGGGTGACCGACGGGAAGAGCCGGCTGGACCTGGCGCCGTTCGCGCTGGGGCGGTTCGAGCGGTCGGGCGTCAGGTGACCGGGGGCGGGGCCGCCGCGTAGAGGTATCCCACGACCCGCGAGCCCTGGTGGGAATGGAACGGCACCAGGATGCGCTCGTAGGCGGCGCCCTCGAAGCGGTCGAGCATGTCCCAGTGGTCGCGGAGCGCGGGGGAGCGGAGCAGGTGCGCCGAGACGTGCGGGCCGCTGGGGCGCCAGCGGAGGGCGGGAAAGCCGAGCTCGGCGCCCCAGCCGACATGGTCGCGCTCGCCTTCGACCCAGCCCGATTCCCAGGTGCCGCCGAGCGGGGCGAGCCGATGGTGGTTGGGGGCGCCCGGGGAGAGGCTGCCGTAGACGATCAGAGTGTCCGACGCGCGGAAGGCGGCGTGCGCCAGGCGGTCCACCAGCCGGAGCCAGGGCACGTCACCTGAGGCCTGCCGGCGGAGCGCGTTGAAGGCCTGAAGCGCCTCATTCAGGAGCCGCCCGTCGGCGCTCAGCCGCTGGTTCGCCCCAGGAGCTCCTCGATCCACCGCGCGCAGCGGGCCTCGAACTCCTTCGTCGTCTCCTCCCTCACAACCGGCAGCGTTCCGATGAACTCCCGGCCCCGGGAGACGGCCCAGAGCGGCGGCAGGGAGCTGAACTTGCTGAGCGTCTTGAGCGGCTCGGCCAGGAAGGTCTGGCCGTGCCACTCCACGAAGTGGCGAGCGGGTCGCATGGCAACCTCGAGCACAAGCGCGAACGGAGGTCTGGTTGATTTAGGGTGGCGTCCCGGGATCGTCAAGACCGGCCCCCGGGGCGTCCCCGCCCAGCTCCCGGGTCATCTCCCGCATCGTCGGCCGGAACCCCGCGCCCAGAAAGAGCCGCTGCGCCGCCTCGTTGCGCTCGGCGGTGGAGAGCACCACCCTCGGCGCTCCCAGCCTGGCGAGGGCCGCGAGGGCGGCGTCGAGGAGGGCGCGGCCGATCCCGCCGCGCCGGTGGTCGGGGTCCACCACCAGGTCGTACAGGGCGCCGGCCGGCCCCCGGAGCGCCATCCAGTCGGTGTCCTCGAGGCCGGCATAGACGAAGCCGATCACCCGGCTGTCCTGCTCGGCGACCAGGATCACGACGTCGGGCCGGTCGAGCTGGCTGGCGAGAAAGGCCCCGTACCAATGGTCGGTCTCGGGCTCGGCGGGGATGAAGCGGGCCGGGTCCCAGGCGTGATGCTGGCGCACGAGGAGGCCGCCAAGCCGGCCGAGAGCCGCAGTATCGGATGGGGTGGCGGCGCGGATCAACACAGAAGCGGTCCCCTGGGGGGTAGCTGACGGTAGAGGGAAGGTGGTGGTCGTGGCCCGGTCGCGACGTGTCCCCGGGGCTGTGCGTCCCCTTCTGCGGGCCGATCGAAGCCGCCGTGCCTTCCGACCAAGGTAATCGCTCGCGATCCGGGGCTTCGGTGCGCCGGCCTGTGAGGAGACTCACCGCCCATCCTGCCACCGGGGGCGAAGATAGACGCTGGGAGGGGTAATGATCCGACGCGCGCGCCTCAAGCCGGAGTACGCGGCCTGGTATCCGAGGGTCCGGGCGGGAGAGTGGCACCACGCCTGGTGGCTGACCGAGGTCGTGCGGCGGCAGATCCGTCGGGAGGCCGCGTTCCCGATCGGGTCCCGGGTGCTGAGCGACCATCACTTCGACTTCGAGTCGGGCGAGCGGTTTCCCTATCTGGGGCAGGAGCGGCGGACGCCGCCGCCGGCGGTGGGGTGAGGGCGGGAGTCCGGCCGTCCCGAGCGCCGGGCACGACCCTTCGAGCGAGCGGATTCGTCCGCGAGCAGGCGTATTCCTTCCGAGCAACCGTAACGGGCCTCAGGCGAGCGGAATTCTCCGCGGGCGGCCATTTCTCCTTCCGAGCGAGCCTGACCGGGTCCCGAGCGCACACCTCCAGCCCGCGAGCGGCCGTATCGGACTCATCGCCGCGCTCTCGGTCTTCGCGAACGTCTCCAGCACGTACTGCCGCGCGCCGGTGAACGTCCCCATGTAGCTCGCCTCCTCCTTCCGCCTGAGCGCGCGCCGGGTCTCCGCCGGCGTGTACCCGGCGTAGACCGGCACGGTCGGCGTCTCCTCGGTATACAGGATCCAGTCGCGGTCCTTCTTCGGCAGCTCGCGCCAGGGGCGGTCCACGTCGTAGCCCAGGGTCACCAGGATATCGCGCAGGTTCTGGCCGTGCCACGCGGGTGGCCAGCTCGCGATCGCCCGCTCGCGGATGGTGAGCGTGTCGTCCGGCACCATGCTCCGCTCGGTGACGTCGTAGATCCGCCCCAGCCCGTGACACCTGGGACACGCCCCTTCCGGCGTGTTGGGCGAGAACCCCTCGGCGTAGACGATCCCCAGCCCCCGCGGGTAGTCGCCCGCGCGGGAGTAGAGCATCCGGAGGAGGTTGGAGAGGGTGGTGACGCTGCCGACCGAGCTCCGCGTGGTGGGCGCGCCGCGCTGCTGCTGAAGGGCGACCGCGGGCGGGAGTGCTTTCCTGATCCACTCCGCGGCGCATAGGACTGGGATTGGAGCGACAATGCGACAGAAACCGCCCGATTGTGTCGCATTCGTGTGGTCGCGTTCAAGGAGATGGTCTCACTCCGGTGACCGAATGAGACTGGCGAATCCGCATAGGGCGGCGCCGGCTCTTGACACTTGTCTCCTCAGAGGTAGGGTCAAGCATTCCACTCACCATCGTTCCTTCATCTACATCGGCCTGCGAGGACTCTATGCGCTCGAGCGCAAGGCGTTGGCTCGTTGTGCTCGCAGCTTTGTCAGTGCTGTCGCTGCAGCCTGCGAGAGCGCAGAACGGCCGCCTGTACGTCCCGCACACAAGCTCGACAGCGCCCACCACGTTCACTTACCGCAATTCCCGCGGTGGTGAAGACAACATTTCAGATGATGCGGTGATCCAAATCCCCGAAGGAGCGAAGCTATGCGTGATAGTGACCGGAGCTAACCCGCTCTTGTACGCGTATGCCGCGAAGGCCGAAGAAATCACTCTTAAGACACCGGAAGGAATCGGTGACTTTCTTGACGCGCTCAAGAAATTGGCCGCTGGGCTTAGCACGAAGGAGGCCCTAGCGAGAGAGTCAGGCGATTTCCCCTTGTACCGCACTCAAATTGACTCCGCGCGGGCATTCCTGGAGGCGGTCGAGGTGAAGAAGTGGGCCACTGAAGCCGAAGGCTTCCCCGAAAATTGGATAGCGGCGCGGAAGAGGCTAGATGAGGTTGACAAGTATCTGGCGGCAGCGAAAGCCCTGTACGAGAAGAACGCTACTAATGCGGACTTTACAGACGGTGTAGGCAATCTATTTCATGCCACTCAGGAGCTGCTAGCGGCGAGAGCTACAGCTGTTCGAGAAGAATGGACCAACGCGGAAAAGCAGTACAACGTATTGACGCAGGATGGTGCGTGCGTGGGCGGTGGGGCCAAAAACCTGAAAGTGACCTTCACTGTGAAAGAGAAGGGGCCGCTTCCAAAGAATCAAACCCGGACTAGGTATACTGGCGACATCATCAAGAATATCACCGTTGAATCAGTGTCGCGGCGGGTGATCGCCGGCGCTCTCGGGGTGCTTCTCGGGATGTTCCAGGGGGTGGACACCTTCACCGTGGTCAATGGTGTAGTCCAGTCCGGCGAGGAGAGCCGAACGGTTCTCCGGCCAGCGGCCCTATTGTACGGTCGTCCAAGCAGCACCTGGCCAGTCTGGCTGACCGTCGGGGTCGGAACAGGAGAAAAGATAAAATACCCCGATCTGTTTTTCGGCCTGTCGAGCAGGATCGGTGGCGATGCGAGCACACCGCTTGTTACGCTCGGGGCTGGGGCCATGTGGTCTGCGTTTGCGACCAAACTCACTGGCGGGGCTGCCGTCGGAGACCCGCTCCCGCCTTCCATAAAGAACTTGTCGGATGCTGTCGGTTACGATCGCAGATGGGGGGTCGGAGTTCTTGTTTCAATATTTGGCCTTGATCTTGTAGGGGGAGCTAAGGACACTGAAAAGAAGGGCGCCACCAAGCCCGAAGCGCCCAAGCCTTAGAAACAGGAGGAAGCCGGGCACGCGGACGTATACGACCTCGTTGGATGAAGTCTTGAGGGCCAGCGCATCCAGCCGCCATTCGCGCGGCCTTGATCTACCGCACCATCCCCCAGGTCAGTCCCGCGTGGTCGTACCACCCGATCGACTGCCCGTCATGGAACAGCTTCATCGCGCTTCCCGGCCGGTATCCGGTGGTCCCCCGATAGGCCAGATACAACCCGCTCAGACTGTGGCTGGTGGACGCCGAGGTGAGCGCGACATCGGCCAGGTCGAGGGCCAGGGTGTCGATGGCGATCTCGTGGAAGTCGGCGACGATGCCGATCCGCTGCGCGTCGGCCATCGC
>DATCWW010000252.1:0-14177 GCA_036566145.1 Gemmatimonadales bacterium | reverse complement strand
GTCACGGCTGCCGCTCGTCCTCGCCCTCCTGCTCGCCTCCGTGCTCCTGCACGAGCTGGTTCACCTCGCGGGCTTCCTGCTCGCAGGCGCGCCTCGCGGAACGGTTCATCTCGGGTTCAACCGCCGGACCCTCACGCCGTTCGCCTGTTGCGGAGAGCCGGTGACGGCGCGCGGCTACCGGGCCACCGCCCTCCTCCCGCTGATCCTGCTGGGGCTGGCTCCTGCCCTGGCCGCGACCGCGGGTGGCTGGGGCGGGGTCGGGCTCTGGAGCTGGGCCATGCTCGCCGTCGCCGGCGGCGATGTGGCGGCGGTGTGGGCCATTCGGCGGGTGCCCGCGACCGCGCTGGTCCTGGACCATCCCGCGCGGGTAGGATGCCGGGTCCTCAACGGGTGAGCGCGGTCAGGTGCGGGGCGCGCGGTTCTTGTCGATGATCGCGCCGAGGATGAGCAGGAAGGCGAACAGCCGGAGCAGATAGAGCCCGGTCCCGGTCTCCACCATATGCCGGGACAGGACCAGCGCAACCCGCTGGATGCCGAGGATCCAGAAGGCGATCGCGAAGATGAGAAAGAGCCGGTCCCGGGTCTCCCCCCAGAACCGGAGGAAGAACAGCCCCACCACGACGTACCCCATGGTGATGGCGCCCGAGACGACATGGTTGAAGGTCTGCGCGGTCTCGCTCATCGGCTGTCCCATACCAGGCCATAAATCAGGATCAGGAGCCCGGCCAGCACCGGCAGGCTCCGGCCCAGGCTCAGGTCCACCTCGGGCAACATCACCGCATCGAGCACCAGGAAGACGTTGCCGATCGCGAAGCCCACGAAGCCGAGGCCGCTCCAGAGCAGCAGGCGGACGCCGCGGGAGCGCCAGCCGCGCAGGAGCAGCACCGCGCAGGCGATGCTGGTCAGGGCACAGAGCACGTAGACCGCCGCGGCCATCGCTCAGTCCTCCCTGGGGCGACGAATACGGAACGCGTCGGAGAAGGCGCGCACGTTCTCGATCGGCTTGGACGCGATCAGGGTCACGACGGCGACCCGGCGCTCGTGATAGGTCTCGGCGACCCGCAGGACCGTGGCGTGCAGCTCGGCCGTCCGCGGCGCGTACTGGTAGCACCCGGGCTCGATCTCGCGGAGCAATCCCTGCCCCAGCAGCATCGCGAGCCGGCGCGCGATCGAGGCCGGGTGGCTGTAGAGCTCGCGGGCCACCTCGTCGGGCGACCAGCCACGCTCCGGCCGGTGGAGCAGGAGCACCAGCACTTCGAGCTGCTCCACCGACTCGATGTTCTGATAGAGGAACTGGTGGACGTCGGAGGGGAGGCCGTTCACGCGACGCGGACCCTCAAGCCCGCGGCCGGCCGATCGTGAAGTGGAACGTGGCGCCTTGTCCCGTGAGGCCCTCCGCCCACACCCGGCCGGCGTGCCGGTGAATGATGCGCTGCACCGTGGCGAGCCCCACGCCCGAGCCGGGGAACTCGCTCGCCAGATGGAGCCGCTGGAAGGGGGTGAAGAGCTTGTCCACGTAGGTCATGTCGAACCCGGCCCCGTTGTCGCGCACGAAATAGGTCGGCTCCCCGGCCACCTGGGTCTGGCCGAACTCGATCCGCGGACTGGACTCCCGCGCCGTGAACTTCCAGGCGTTGCCCAGCAGGTTCTCCAGCGCGATCCGAAGCAGCTGTCCGTCGCCCACCACGATCATCCCCGGCCGGATCCGCACGTCCACCTCTCGGGCCGGGTCGGTCTCGCGGAGACGCTCGAGCACCGCGCCGGCCACCGCGCTGAGGTCGACCTCGTGCTGGCGGAGATCGGCCCGGCTCACGCGGGCGAGGTAGAGCACGTCGTCGATCAGCTGGCCCATCTGCCGGCTCGCTTCGCCCACCCGCTCGAGGTAGTGCCGGCCCTCGGGGTCCATCCGCTCGCCCTGGGACTCCACCACCGCCCGACTGAAGCCTTCGATCCGCCGGAGGGGGGCGCGCAGGTCGTGCGACACCGCGTAGCTGAAGCTCTCCAGCTCCCGATTCTTGTGCTCCAGGTCGGCCACCAGCTCGGCCCGCGCCTCGGCCAGCTCGCGCGCCTCCTGCTCGCTCCGCCGGAGCAGATCGGTCTGGCGCCGGAGCTGTTCCGTGCGCTTGGCCAGCTCCACGAACACCGCGACCTTGGAGCGGACGATCTCGGGCACCACCGGCTTCACCAGATAGTCCACCGCGCCGACGGCGTACCCTCGCACGGCGTCGGTGTGGCCCTTGTCGCCGGCAGTGAGGAAGATGATCGGCGTGTCCCGCGACTTGTCCCGCTCCCGGATCATCGCCGCGGTCTCGAACCCGTCCATCTCCGGCATCTTCACGTCCAGCAGGATCACGGCGAAATCGTGGGTCAGGAGCCACTTCAGCGCTTCGCGCCCGCTCTGGGCCTTGATCAGGTTCTGCCCCAGCCCCTGCAGCATCGCCTCGAGCGCGAGGAGATTGGCGGGCTGGTCGTCGACGAGGAGGATGTTGACGGGCGCCCGGTCGCTGGGGGGCGCAGGGTCGCCGAGGCCCAGGGGCGCAGAGGCGCTGGAATCCGCGGCAGCGGCGGCGCCGTTGCCCAGCACGGCGCCTCCCGACAACGGTCCCGCAGGTGGTTCCACGACCGCCCCCGTGGCCAAACGCCCGTCCGACTCTGCGCCCCTGCGTCCCTGCGCCTCCGCGCCCGTCGGCCCCTGCTCCCCCGCGCCCTTGCTCACCGGTACAGCCACACCCGGAGCAGCGACAGCAGCTGGTCCATGTCCACCGGCTTGGCGATGTAATCCGACGCCCCGGCCTCGATGCACTTCTCCCGATCACCCTTCATCGCCTTGGCCGTCACCGCGATGATCGGGAGCTGGCGGAACCTGGGATTGGCCCGGATGGCGCGCATGGTCTGGTAGCCGTCCATCTCGGGCATCATGACGTCCATCAGCACCGCGTCGATCTCCGGGTTCTCCTGCAGCCGCGCGATCCCCTCCCTGCCGCTCTCGGCGTAGAGCACCTGCATCTCGCTCCGCTCGAGGAAGGTGGTCAGGGCGAAGATGTTGCGGACGTCGTCGTCCACGATGAGGACCTTCCGGCCGGTGAGCACCGGGTCGGTGCGGTGGAGCTGCTCCAGCATCCGCTGCTTCCCTTCCGGCAGGTGCGCGGTGACCCGGTGGAGGAAGAGCGCGGTCTCGTCCAGCAGTCGCTCGGGCGAGCCCGCGTCCTTGATCACCACCGACTCGGCCAGCCGGCGGAGCTCCGCGTCTTCCCGGGTGGTGAGCTGCTTCCCCGTGTAGACCACCGTCGGAAGCTTGCGGAGCCCGATCTCGCCCTTGACCCGGGTGATGAGCTGGAACCCGGTCATGTCGGGCAGGCCCAGGTCGAGCACCATGCAGTCGAACCGCTGGCGCTGCAGCTCGGCCAGCGCCTCGGCGCCGGTGCCCACGGTGGTGGTCTCGACGTCGCCGGCGCCGATGAGCTCGACGATGCTCTGCCGGGCCACCTCGTCGTCCTCCACCACCAGGAGGCGCTTGACCGGCCGGTCCACGAACTCGTGCAGGGTGGTGAGCGCGTCGGAGAGTGAGTCCCTGGTCGCCGGCTTGGTCATGAAGTCGATCGCGCCCAACCGCAGACCGCGCTGCCAGTTCTCCTCCACCGAGATGATGTGCACCGGAATGTGGCGGGTGGCCGGGTCGTGCTTGAGCCGGTCGAGGATGGTCCACCCGTCGGCGTCCGGCAGCCGAAGGTCCAGCGTGACCGCGGTCGGCCGGTACTCCTTGGCCATCTGCAGCGCGCGGTCGGCCCGGTTGGCCACCAGGCCGCGGAAGCCGCGGTCGCGGGCCAGATCGAGCAGGATCTGGGCGAAGTTGGGATCGTCCTCCGCGATGAGGAGGATGCGGTCGCCCTCCTCGATCACGCTCCGGTCGTCGGCCACCTCGCGCTCCACGACCGGCGCGAGCACCACGCGCGAGGCGGCCGTGAGCATCGGGAGCGACTCGGCCAGGACGGCCCCCTTCTCCTCCGTCACCGGCGCGGTCTGCGCCGGGGCCGGGTAGATGACCGGGAGGAACAGGGTGAAGGTGCTCCCCTGGCCGGGGGCGCTCTGGATCCGGATCTCGCCGCCGAGGAGCCGGGTGATCTGCCGGCTGATCGAGAGGCCCAGTCCGGTGCCGCCGTACTTCCGGCTGGTGCCGGTGTCGCCCTGCTGGAAGGCCTCGAAGATGACGCCGTGCTTCTCCTTGGGAATGCCGATGCCGGTGTCGTGCACGGAGAAGGCCACCACCGCGTTGGCCGCGTTGAGGATCTCCTGCTCCGGGTTCCACCCCTCGGTCACCAGCCTCGCCGACAGGGAGACCGACCCCCGCTCGGTGAACTTGAAGGCGTTGGAGAGGAGGTTCTTGAGCACCTGCTGCAGCCGCTTGCTGTCGGTCTGCAGCGCGGACGGGAGCGCGGGGTCCACCTCCACCTTGAAGTCGAGGCCCTTGAGGTCCGCCACCTGGCGGAAGGTGCTGTCCACGAACTTGCGGACCTCGCCGAACGGCACCGTGGTGATGTCCACCGCCATGGTGCCGCTCTCGATCTTGGAGAGGTCGAGGATGTCGTTGATCAGGTCGAGCAGGTCGGAGCCCGAGCTGTGGATGGTCGTGGCGAAGCCGACCTGCTTGGTGGTGAGGTTCCCCTCGACGTTCTCGCTCAGGATCTGGGAGAGGATGAGCAGACTGTTGAGCGGGGTCCGGAGCTCGTGCGACATGTTGGCCAGGAACTCCGACTTGTACTTGGAGATGAGGGCCAGCTGCTCGGCCTTCTCCTCCAGCGCCACCTTGGCCTGCTCCACCTCCTGGTTCTTCTGCTCCACCTCGGCCTTCTGGCTGGCCAGCAGGTGGGCCTTCTCCTCCAGCTCGGCGTTGGTGCGCTGCAGCTCGTCCTGCTGCTCCCGGAGCAGCTCCTCCGACTGCTGCAGCGAGCGGGTCTGCTGCTCCAGTCGCTTGTTGGTCTCGGTCAGCGCCTCCTGCTGGCTCTGCAGGCTCTCGGTGAGCGCCTGCGACTGCCGCAGCAGCTCCTCGGTCCGCATGTTGGCCGCGATGGTATTGAGCACGATGCCGATGCTCTCGGCCAGCTGCTCCAGGAAGGTGAGCCGGATCTCGTCGAACTCGTCGAAGGTGGCGAGCTCCAGCACCGCCCGGGTCTCGCCCTCGAACAGCACCGGCAGCACCGCGATGCTCCGCGGCGGCGCCTCGCCCAGGCCCGACGAGATCTGGATGTAGCTCTCGGGCAGGTCGTTGATCCTGAGCATCCGCCGGCTGCTGGCGCACTGCCCCACCAGCCCCTCGTTGAACTGGAACTCGCCCTTGACCTGCTTCCGGTCCTGGTAGGCGTAGCTGGAGAGCAGCTTGAGCGTCGGCTGCTCGCCGGAGGAGTCCACGATGTAGAACACGCCGTGGTGCGCGGCGACCAGCGGGGCCAGGTCGGAGAGGATGAGCTGCGACACCGCCGCCAGGTCGCGCTGGCCCTGCAGCATCCGGCTGAACTTGGCCAGGTTGGTCTTGAGCCAGTCCTGCTCCATGTTCTTCCGCGTGGTGTCGCGGAGGTTCCGGATCATTTCGTTGATGTTGTCCTTGAGCTCGGCCACCTCGCCCAGCGCTTCCACCGCCACCGACCGGGTGAGGTCGCCCTTGGTGACGGCCGTCGCCACGTCCGCGATCGCGCGCACCTGGGTGGTGAGGTTGGCCGCAAGCTGGTTCACGTTGGCCGTGAGGTCGCGCCAGATGCCCGCCGCGCCCGGCACCCGGGCCTGGCCGCCGAGCTTGCCCTCGACGCCGACCTCGCGCGCCACGTTGGTGACCTGGTCGGCGAAGGTGGCCAGCGTGTTGGTCATGCCGTTGATGGTGTCGGCCAGGGTGGCGATCTCGCCCTTCACCTCGACCCGGAGCTGCTGCTTGAGGTCGCCGTTGGCGACCGCGGTCACCACCTTGGCGATGCCGCGCACCTGGCTGGTCAGGTTGCTGGCCATCCAGTTCACGTTGTCGGTCAGGTCCTTCCAGACGCCGGCGACGCCCACCACCTGCGCCTGCCCGCCCAGCTTCCCCTCGGTGCCCACCTCGCGGGCCACCCGGGTCACCTCGGAGGCGAACGAGTTGAGCTGGTCCACCATGGTGTTCACGGTGTTCTTGAGCTCCAGGATCTCGCCCTGCACGTCCACCGTGATCTTCTTGTTGAGCTCGCCGCGCGCGACCGCGGTGGTCACGTCGGCGATGTTGCGGACCTGGGCGGTGAGGTTGCCGGCCATGTAGTTGACGTTGTCGGTCAGGTCCTTCCAGGTGCCGGCCACGCCTTTCACGTTGGCCTGCCCGCCCAGCTTCCCTTCCGTGCCCACCTCGCGCGCCACCCGGCTCACCTCCGAGGCGAAGGAGTTGAGCTGGTCCACCATGGTATTGATGGTGTCCTTGAGCTCCAGGATCTCGCCCCGCACGTCCACGGTGATCTTCTTGGAGAGGTCGCCGTTGGCGACGGCGGTGGTGACCTGGGCGATGTTGCGGACCTGGGCGGTGAGGTTGCCGGCCATCGAGTTCACGTTGTCGGTCAGGTCCTTCCACACACCGGCGACGCCCGTCACCTGGGCCTGACCACCCAGCTTGCCTTCGGTGCCGACCTCACGCGCGACGCGGGTCACTTCCGAGGCGAAGGAGTTGAGCTGGTCCACCATCGTGTTGATGGTGTTCTTGAGCTCGAGAATCTCGCCCTTCACGTCTACCGTGATCTTCTTGTTCAGCTCGCCGCGGGCCACCGCCGTGGTGACCTCGGCGATGTTGCGGACCTGGCTGGTCAGGTTGCCGGCCATCGAGTTCACGTTGTCGGTCAGGTCCTTCCACGTGCCGCCGACCCCGCGGACCTGCGCCTGGCCGCCGAGCTTCCCTTCGGTGCCCACCTCACGCGCGACCCGGGTCACCTCGGAGGCGAAGGAGTTGAGCTGGTCCACCATCGTATTGATGGTGTTCTTGAGCTCGAGAATCTCGCCCTTCACGTCCACGGTGATCTTCTTGGAGAGGTCGCCGTTCGCGACCGCGGTGGTCACGTCGGCGATGTTGCGGACCTGGGCGGTGAGATTGCCCGCCATCGAGTTCACCGAGTCGGTGAGGTCCTTCCAGGTACCGCCCACGCCCGTCACCCGGGCCTGCCCGCCGAGCTTGCCCTCGGTGCCCACCTCGCGGGCCACGCGGGTCACTTCCGAGGCGAACGAGCTGAGCTGGTCCACCATGGTGTTGATGGTGTTCTTGAGCTCGAGAATCTCGCCCTGGACGTCCACCGTGATCTTCCGGTTGAGCTCGCCGCGCGCGACGGCCGTGGTGACGTCGGCGATGTTCCGGACCTGAGCGGTCAGGTTGCCGGCCATCGAATTCACGTTGTCGGTCAGGTCTTTCCACGTGCCGCCGACGCCGGTGACCCGGGCCTGGCCGCCCAGCTTCCCTTCGGTGCCCACTTCGCGGGCCACCCGAGTGACCTCCGACGCGAAGGAGCTGAGCTGGTCCACCATCGTGTTGATGGTGTTCTTGAGCTCCAGAATCTCGCCCTGCACGTCCACGGTGATCTTCTTGGAGAGGTCGCCGGTGGCCACCGCGGTCGTCACATCCGCGATGTTGCGGACCTGGGCCGTCAGGTTACTGGCCATCGAGTTCACGTTGTCGGTTAGATCCTTCCAGGTGCCGCCGACGCCGGCCACGCGCGCCTGGCCGCCCAGCTTGCCCTCGGTGCCCACCTCGCGGGCCACCCGCGTCACTTCCGAGGCGAACGAGCTGAGCTGGTCCACCATGGTGTTGATGGTGTCCTTGAGCTCCAGGATCTCCCCCCGGACGTCCACCGTGATCTTCTTGGAGAGGTCGCCGGTCGCGACCGCCGTGGTCACCTCGGCGATATTGCGGACCTGGGCGGTCAGATTGCTCGCCATCGAGTTCACGTTGTCGGTCAGGTCCTTCCAGGTCCCGCCGACGCCGCGCACCTGGGCCTGCCCGCCGAGCTTTCCTTCGGTGCCGACCTCGCGGGCGACGCGGGTCACCTCGGAGGCGAACGAATTGAGCTGGTCCACCATCGTGTTGATGGTGTTCTTGAGCTCGAGAATCTCGCCTTTGACGTCGACGGTGATCTTCTTGGAGAGGTCGCCGTTGGCGACGGCGGTGGTGACTTCGGCGATGTTGCGGACCTGCGCGGTGAGATTTCCTGCCATGTAGTTGACGTTGTCGGTGAGGTCCTTCCAGGTCCCGGCCACCCCCTTCACGTTGGCCTGGCCGCCCAGCTTCCCTTCGGTGCCGACCTCGCGGGCCACCCGGGTCACTTCCGAGGCGAAGGAGTTGAGCTGGTCCACCATCGTGTTGATGGTGTTCTTGAGCTCGAGGATCTCGCCCTTCACGTCCACCGTGATCTTCTTGTTCAGCTCGCCGCGGGCCACCGCGGTGGTCACTTCGGCGATGTTCCGGACCTGGGCGGTGAGGTTGCCGGCCATCGAGTTCACGTTGTCGGTCAGGTCCTTCCAGGTCCCGGCCACCCCCTTCACCCGCGCCTGACCGCCCAGCTTCCCTTCCGTCCCGACCTCGCGGGCCACCCGGGTGACCTCCGAGGCGAACGAGCTGAGCTGGTCCACCATCGAGTTCACCGTCCGGCCGATCCGGAGGAACTCGCCCATCAGCGGCCGGCCGTCGATGTCGAGCGCCATGGTCTGGGAGAGGTCACCCTTGGCCACCGCGCCGATCACCCGGGCGACCTCGCTGGTCGGCTGGACCAGGTCCGCGATCAGGGTGTTGACCGAGTTGACCGACGCTGCCCACGACCCCCCTGCCCCCGAGAGGTGGGCGCGATGGGCAATTCTGCCCTCCTTGCCCACCGCCAGGCTCACCCGGTCGAGCTCCTGCGCCATCTGCTGGTTGAGCTCCACGATATCGTTGAGCGTATCCGCGATCTTCCCGGCGAGACCGGTCTGGACGCTCCGCATCCGTACCGAGAAGTCGCCTTTGCGGACCGCGGCCAGGACGGCCTGCAGCTCGTCGAGGTCGAGGGTATCGGCGCGGCCCCGGGCCGCGCCGGCGGTGGACGTGCGTTTAGTCTGGCGACCATTGCTGGCCGGCGGGGTCGGCATGGGGGACTCCGGGACCGGAAGTACGGAGCTCGACGGTGGGGACCACCCAAGCTGCCGCTCCACGCAGCCGGATGGCCGTGATACCGGTCACATACTATCACGTCCGGCGCCGGGAGCGGAAGCGGCGCTTGACACGGCGCCCGGTCGGGGCAGACTTGAATCTGTTCGCCATGCCCGATGCCGACCTGCTCATGCGGAGCGTATGGCCGCCGATCCGCTTCGTGTCCTCATTATCGAAGACGTCCCGATGGATGCCGAGCTCGTGGAGTACGAGCTTGGCCGCGCCCGGATTCCGTTCGAGGCCCGGCGGGTGGACACCCGGGAACGGTTCCTGGCCGAGCTCGACGCCTTCGGACCGGACGTCATCCTCTCGGATTACACCCTGCCCCGCTTCGACGGCATGGCCGCCCTGGAGCTGGCCCGGAGCCACGCGCCCGCGACGCCCTTTCTGATCGTCACCGGCTCGATCAACGAGGAGACCGCCGTCGGCGCCATGAAGGCGGGCGCCGCGGACTACCTCCTCAAGAGCAACCTGGCCCGGATCGGGCCGGCCATCGAGGGCGCCCTGGCCCGGATTCGAGCGCGGACGGAAAAGGCGCGGGCCGAAGACGCGCTACGTCGCTCGGAGGCCAACCTGCGGGCCGTCTTCAACGACGGCCTCCAGGCGTTCGTGCTGGTCGACACCGACGGGATCGTGCAGGCGCTCAACCGCACCGCCGAGGCCTGGAGCGAGCGATTCCGCGGCCGGCGGCTGCGGGAGGGCGACCACATCTTCGACTTCAATCCCGAGGCCGCCGCGGCGGTGCGATCGGCCCTCGCCGGGGAGGCAGGCAGCGTGGAGCGCCGCCTTCGCGACGCGGGCGGGTCGGAATCCTGGTTCGAGACCACCCACGCCCCGGTCGTGGACGAGGACGGCCGCATCATCGGGGTCAGCCTCAATGCCCGGGACGTGAGTGAGCGCAAGTACGCGGAGCGCGCCCTCCGGGAGAGCGAGGCCCGCTACCGCGACCTGTTCGACAACGCCAGCGATCTGGTATGCGCCACCGATCGGGAGGGACGCTTTCTCTACGTGAATCGCGCCTGGCACGAGGGGACCGGATACAGCGACACCGAGCTGACGGCCCTCAGGTTCGGCGACCTGGTCCACTCCGAGAGCAAGGCCCGCTGCGCCGAGGTCATGGAGCGGGCCCTCGCCGGGGAGACCCTGACCCACGTCGAGCTCACCCTGATGCCCCGGTCGGGTATCCCGATCGTGGTCGAGGGCAACCTGAGCGGCGCCCGGCAGGCGGACGGCTCGGTTCTGCTCCGGGGGATCTATCGGGACGTGACGGAGCGCAAGCGGGTGGACGAGCAGCTTCGGCGGGCGGAGCGGATGCAGGCCGCCGGCCGGCTGGCCGGTGGAATGGCGCATGAGGTCAACAACATGATGACCGGCGTCATCGGCTTCGCGGAGTTCCTCCTCCGCGGTCTCCCCCCCGACGATCCCCGGCGTAGCGAGGTGCAGGAGATCATCCGGGCCGGCAGCCGGGCCGCCGACGTCACCCGCCAGCTGCTCGCCTTCACCCGCCAGCAGCTCATGCACCCCGAGGTGCTGGCGATCAACGACGTCGTGCTCGGCCTGGAGAAGATGCTGCGGCATTCGCTGGGGGAAAACCACGAGCTCGAGCTCCGGCTCGACGGCGACCTGGGCGAGATCCGCGCCGACCGCGGGCAGCTGGAGCAGGTGCTGATCAACCTGATTCTCAACGCCCGCGACGCTCTCTCGGCCCGCGGCCGGGTCACCATCGCGACCGCGGCGGCCGAGCTGGACGAGGTCTATGCCGCGAGGCACGGAGACGTGGGAATTGCCCCGGGGGCCTACGTCCTGCTGAGCGTGACCGATACCGGCTGCGGCATGGACCCGGAGGTCCAAGCGAAGATCTTCGAGCCCTTCTTCACCACCAAACCGGTCGGCCAGGGAACCGGGCTCGGTCTCAGCACGGTGTACGGCATCGTGAAGCAGAGCGGCGGCTTCATCTGGAGCTACAGCGAGCCGGGTCTGGGAAGCACCTTCAAGGTGTATCTGCCGGTACTGCTCGTCGCGCCCGCGGGGCCGCCGCCGTCCAAGCCCGTCGCACCTCGGGGCGGCTCGGAGACGGTGCTGGTCGTCGAGGACGAGGACGTGGTCCGGTCCATGGCCTGCCGCGGGCTGCGGGAGCATGGCTACACCGTGCTGGAGGCGCGGAACGGCGCCGAGGCGCTGGCCCTGGTGGAGGAAAACCCCGGGTCGATCCATCTGGTGGTGTCCGACGTGGTGATGCCGGAGGTGGGTGGGCGGGAGCTGGCGGCCCGACTGATCGTGCTCGACCCGACCCTGCCCGTGCTCTACATATCGGGCTATACCGGCGAGGACGTCGTGCAGCGGGGCCTGATGGACGCCGATGCCCCGTTCCAGCAGAAGCCATTCACTCCCGATGGGCTGGCCCGCAGCGTCCGCGAGTTGCTCGACTTGCGGGTGCGCTCGCGAACCGCGCCGGCGACTTAGGCGATCGCCTCCGAGTCGCCGGGGGTTTCGACCTCATCGACCGCGGGCCGGAACTCGAGGTGCTCGGCGCGCAGGATCACGAAGCCGCGGGGCGTCGCGAGCCGGGTGAGCCGCTCGCCGGCCATGTTCACCATCCGCTGGGTCACGCCGGGAAAGATCGGCGACACGCTGTACCACTTCGACGGGTTCAGCTCCGGATACTTGCGCTGTTGGTCGGAACGCAACCGAGCCTGGACTCCTGCCATCGTCTGCTCCTCGCCGGCCTAGCCGGTCGTTGCCCCGCGGATTCGGCGCACCGTCGGGCGCCTCCCCTGTGATTTTAGCCACCGCCGGGTGGCCTTCGTCCTGCTAATCTGGTGCCACTCGCCCTGGATTTGGACCGGAGAGTGGACAATTTGACCCCGATTGCTTACAGTGTAAGCGGTTGGATGTTCGTGGCATCCATCGCCCACCTAAAGTAGCCTGTCAACCATGCCCAGTACTGTGGACGCGCAGCCGGTCGTGGCCGGCCTTGCCAATTGCCTCGTCGTGGACGACGAGCCCGGGGTCCGACGGTCACTGGCCCGGATGCTCCAGGCTCAGGGATTCCAGTGCTTTGAGGCCAGCACCGGCCTCGAGGCGCTGGAGCTCCTGGAGCGGATCGGCGAAACCCCGCTAATCGTCTCCGACATGCGAATGCCGGAGCTCGACGGCATCGGCTTCCTCGAGGCGGTCCGGCGGCGCTACCCGGACACCTCGGTCATCATGCTGACCGGCCTGAGCGACACCACCACCGCGGTCGATTGCCTCCATCTCGGCGCCGCGGATTTCCTGCTCAAACCTATTTCCATGAACGAGTTGCAGGCCCGGGTCGCGCGAGCGTTGGAAAAACGCGCCCTGGTCCTGCAGAATCGCTACTACCAGGAGAATCTGGAGCGCCGGGTCCACGAGCAGGCCCAGCGGATCCAGGAGCTCTTCCTCCAGGGAGTGCAAATGCTTGCACGGGCCCTCGAGGCCAAGGACGCCTACACCAGAGGTCATTCCATCCGGGTCTCCCGCTACGCCGTCGCCACCGCACGGCGTATGGGCTTCCAGGGCGCCCTGCTCGACGGCATCCGGCTCGGAGGCGAGCTGCACGACATCGGAAAGATCGGCACCCGGGAGTCGGTGCTGCATAAGCCCGGCAGCCTCACCGCCGATGAATTCCGCCAGATCTCCGAGCACCCGGTCCTGGGCGAGCGCATGCTGAGTCCGCTCGCTCGCGAATCGCCCGACGTCCTGCGGATCGTTCGCTCCCATCACGAGCGGCTCGACGGTCGCGGATTTCCCGACGGGCTTCGCGGCGAACGGATTCCCGTCGAGGCACGAATCGTCGCCGTGGCCGACGCCTTCGACGCCATGACCACGCGCCGACCCTATCGCGAATCCCGTCCGCCGGAGCAGGCCATGGCCGAGCTTCGCCGGGTGGCGGGAACCCAGCTCGATCCGGAGGCCGTCGAAGCATTCGTCGCGGCCCATCCTCATCCGGAGCGGCTGCCGCTGTCCGCGTAGCGCGGCGCAGAGACCACGCTACAACAACCCTCGGCGCTTCAGCTGATGGTACCGCTCCACCACCGCCGAGCTCGCGGCGGCCGGGAGCACGTCCAGCACCATCACGCCTCGCGCCCGCATGTCGGCCAGCGCCGCCTCGCGCGCACCCAGCAGCTCCTCGGCCGCCGCCCGCTGGAACGCCTCGCCGGAGTCCCGTGGCCGGGCGACCGCCACCGCTTCGAGCCCCGGATCCCGTAGCGTGACCGCGAGCGGGAGATGCCGCGGCCGGAGGGTCGCCACCTGCGCCACCAGCGCGTCGCTCGCGGCACGATCGATGACATCAGTGAACAGCACCGTCAGGGCACGCTTCCGGCTCCGGGCCGCCACATAGCGGAATGCCGCGGGATAGTCGGACTCGGCCAGCCTTCCCTCGGCCGCGGCCAGTCCCTCCAGCACGGCGCGGAGCGCGCGACGGCCGCGCGCCGGCGGAACGTAGCGCTGAATGGTGTCCGCGAAGACCAGCAGGCCGACGTTGTCGTCGTGCTCCACCGCGGCGTGGGCCAGGTGGAGGGCAGCGGCGATCACCGACTCGAGTCGCGGAACGCCGTCCACCTCGGCGGTGAGAAGCCGGCCGGCGTCGATCACCAGCAGCACCTGCTGCCGCCGCTCGTCCTCGTACTGCCGCGCGATCGGCTTCCCCCGCCTGGCGGTCGCCTTCCAGTCGATGATGCGGGTGTCGTCCCCCGGCACCCACTCGCGCAGTCCCTCGAACAACCGGCCTTCGCCGCGCCGCCGAACGTTCCGGAGACCCGCCTCGCGCCGGCGGGCGGCCTGCAGCGGCAGCGCCCGCAGGGAGGCCGCCAGGAGATTGGGATAGACGGTGGCGATCCAGGGGAGCTCGATCCGCCCCTGCCGCCAGCCCAGGCCGAGCGGCCCGAGAATCCGCACGTCCATCGGCCCGCCCGCGCCGATCCCGCGGCGGATCGGCCGAACCTCGAGTGACTCCTCCACCACCAGGCCGGCCGGCAGCAGCAGC
>DATCWW010000241.1:0-6049 GCA_036566145.1 Gemmatimonadales bacterium | reverse complement strand
CCGGTCGAGCGCCTCGGCCACGGCGGTGCAGCGGGGGGGCTCGGCGCCCAGCCGGTCCCGGCACCGCGCCAGCGCCGGCCGCAGCACCACCGGCAGGGTCGACGGATCCAGAGGGAAGCCGTGGTCGAAGTAGCGGACCCGCGGCACCCCGTGGTCCACGACGAGGGTGATCTCGCCGCGCTGGAGCACCTGGCTTCGCGGGTCGCCGAGCACCGGCAGGAGCACCCGGCTGCGCAAATCGGGTTCCGAGGCGCGCCACGCGATGTCGAACCAGCGGGCGTAGCGGGAGGCGGGTCCGTGAGCCAGGACGTCCTCCCAGGCGGGATTCTCCTGCGAGGCCGCCATGTGGTTGGGCACGATGTCGACCACCAGTCCCATCCCCCGCTCCGCTAGCGCCTGGTGCAGCGCCGCCAGGTCGGCGTCGGTGCCGAGCTCCGGGTCGAGCATGGTCGGGTCGACCACGTCGTATCCGTGGGTGCTGCCGCGCCGTGAGCGGAGCAGCGGCGAGCAATGGATATGGCTGACGCCCAGCCGGCTCAGGTAGGGAACGAGCGCGCGGGCGTCGGTGAGGGTGAATCCGCCGTGGAGCTGCAGCCGGTAGGTGGACAGGATCTCCGGCATCGGCTCACCGCGGCGCCTCGTGCCGCAGCAGCATCAGGGAGTGGGCCACCAGATTGACCCGGTTCTGCCGCACCGGACGTGGCTGCGGATGAGCGGTGTTGATGATCTCGGCCCAGGCGCCCGGACGCTCCAGGGCCGGCAGGGTGAAGGGACGGGACCGCGCGCCGCCGTTCACCAGCAGGAGGATGGCCTCGCCGAGGAGGCGCCGGCCCCGCTCATCCAGCTCGTCGGTGGCCTCACCCCGGATCAGCATGCCGAGCACGTGGTTCGCGGGGTCGTTCCAATCGGCCGCCGTCATCTCCTGCCCGTCGGGGCGCAGCCAGGTGAGGTCCCTGACCTCACCCTCGGCAGCGGGCTCGTGGCGAAAGAAGGTCCGGCGGCGCAGTACCGGATTGCGGGCGCGGATGGCGAAGACCGCGCGGGTGAACTCCAGGAACTGCTTCTTCAGCGGTGTGAGCCGCCAGTCCACCCAGGTGAGAGGGTTGTCCTGGCAGTAGGCGTTGTTGTTGCCCTGCTGGGTGCGGCAGACCTCGTCGCCGTGCGCCAGCATCGGCACGCCCTGAGAGAAGGCGAGCGTCGCCATCAGGTTGCGCTTGATCCTCTCGCGCATCCGCACCACGTGCACCGCCTCCGTCGGCCCCTCCACTCCCCAGTTGCGGCTCTGGTTGTCGTCGCTCCCGTCGCGGTTGTCCTCCCCGTTGGCCTCATTGTGCTTGGCCTCGTAGCTGACCAGGTCGGCCAGGGTGTAGCCATCGTGGCAGGTGACGAAGTTGACGCTCGCCTGCGGGGAGCGCGAGCTGCCCTCGTAGAGATCACTGCTGCCGGCGAGGCGGGAGGCCAGCTCGCCGACCTGACCGGGATCAGCCCGCCAGAAGCGGCGCACGCTGTCGCGGTACGTCCCGTTCCACTCGCTCCAGCCGATGGGGAACCGCCCCGCCTGGTATCCGTCCGGCCCCAGGTCCCAGGGCTCCGCGATGAGCTTCACCCCACTCACCACGGGATCCTGACGCACCACGTCGAAAAATTCGGCGAACGGGCTCATCGCTTCCTCCTCCCGCGCCAGGACCGGTGCCAGATCGAAGCGGAACCCGTCCACGTGCATCTCTTCCACCCAGTAGCGCAGGCTGTCCATCACCAGCTGCATGGTGCGGGAGTGTCGGATGTCGAGCGTATTGCCGGTGCCGGTGTAGTCCACGTAGTAACGGCGCCGGGCCGGGTCGAGACGGTAATAGGCCTCGTTGTCGATGCCGCGGAAGCACAACGTGGGCCCCAGGTGGCTCCCCTCGGCCGTGTGGTTGTAGACCACGTCGAGGATGACCTCGAGGCCGGCCCGGTGGAACCGCTTCACCATGGTCTTGAACTCGGCCACCTGCTGGCCCAGCCCGCCGGTGGCGTAGCGCACGTCCGGGGCGAAGAACCCGATGGTCTGGTAGCCCCAGTAGTTGACCAGCCCGAGCTCGTAGAGCCGCCGCTCGGTCACGAAGTGATGGATGGGCAGCAGCTCGACCGCGGTGACGCCGAGCGAAAGGAAGTGATCCAGCATCGGGTCGGTGGCCAGCCCGAGGTACGTGCCCCGGAGCGCCTCGGGCACCTCGGGGTGGAGCATCGTCATTCCCTTCACGTGGCATTCGTAGATGACGGTGCGGTTCCACGGCGTGCGCGGCGGCTTGTCGCCGGCCCAGCTGAAGGCCGGCTCGACGACCACGCACTTGGGAAGCCCCGGCGCGCTGTCGGCGTCGTCGGCCACCAGGTCACGCTGGTCCAGGGGCGGCGTCATGCTGTAGCCCGAGAGCGCGTCGCTCCAGCGGATGTTGCCGCTGATGGCCCGGGCATAGGGATCGAGCAGGAGCTTGGCGGGATTGAAGCGGTGTCCGTCCTCGGGAGCCCAGGGTCCGTGCACCCGGTAGCCATACAGCTGCCCGGGGCGCACATCGGGGAGGTAGGCGTGCCAGATCTGATCGGTGCGCTCTCGGAGCGGGATGCGCTCGGCCTCGCGGTCGCCGTCGGGGCGGTCGAAGAGACAGAGCTCCACCGCCGTCGCGTGCTCCGAGAAAATCGCGAAGTTGGTCCCCTCCCCGTCCCAAATCGCGCCGAGGGGACCCGCCGCTCCGGGCCAGACCCGGATCACGGCCGGCTCCGGAGCAGCGCGGCGGCGCGAGGCGGAAGCGCGAGACCCCGGTCGGTCCGGCGGACCTGCCCCGCCCCGCCGTATCGCGGATCGTCGGTGTCGAGAAGAAGGTCGGCGGGGTGGGCCGTCCCGGGCACGTCGCGGAGACCGGTCGAGAAGTTGAAGACCGCGTCGAGCGTCTGGTCCCCTCCGCTCAGTCGCATCGCAACCCACTCCTCCTTCTCGTCGTGTCGAACCGCAGGCTCCGCCGCGCCGGGCCGAAGCAGAGGAAGCGCCCGGCGGAGCCGGAGGAGATCCCGGTACAGCGCGAGGACCGCGGCGTGCTCGCCTTCCCCGGCGCGCTCCCAGCGTGGGCCCGACGCCGCGAAGGTGGCTTCGGACTGCGGGTCGGGGACCTCACCGCGCCAGCCGAACGCGGCGAACTCCCGTCGTCGCCCTTCCCGAACCGCCTCGATCAGGTCGGGATCGCCGTGGCTCACGAAGTAGAGGAAGGGACTGCGCTCGGCGTATTCCTCGCCCATGAACAACAGGGGCACGTACGGCGCGAGCAGAAGTATAGCGGCCGCCAGACGCACCCCCGCCGGCTCGACCAGCGCCGCCAGGCGCTCGCCGGCGGCGCGGTTGCCGACCTGGTCGTGGTTCTGCACGCAGACGACGAACCGGTCTCCGGGCACGTCGTCCGCCGGATGTCCGTGCCGCCGGCGCCGAAACGCCGAGTAGCCGCCGTCGTGGACGTAGCGACGGCCGAGCGCGCGTGCGACGGGACCCACGCCGCCGAAATCGGCGTAGTAGCCGCCTCGCTCGCCGGTGAGCGCCACGTGGACGGCGTGGTGGAAGTCGTCGGACCAGTGCCCGTCGAGCCCGAAGCCGCCGACCTCGCGCGGCCGCACCCACCGGGGATCGTTGCTGTCGATCTCGGCGATGACGACCGTCCGGCGACCGGCGCCCTCTCCCAGGCGGTGCACCGCTGCACCGATCTCTTCGGCCAGGTGCACCGGGCTCGGGTCCACGATCCGGTCGGCCGCGTCGAGCCGGAGGCCGTCGAGGTGGAACTCGTCGATCCAGTACGCCGCGTTGCCTGCCAGGTAGCGGCGGACCTCGTCGCTGCCGGGGCCGTCGAGGTTGTATCCCTCGCCCCAGGCGGTGCGGTAGCGGTCGCTGAAGTAGGGCCCGAACTCGCGAAGGTAGTTCCCCTCGGGCCCGAGGTGGTTGTACACCACGTCGAGCAGGACGGCCAAGCCGGCCCGGTGGGCCGCGTCCACCAAACGGCGCAGCCCCTCGGGGCCGCCGTAGCCGCTGTGGGGAGCGTAGAGCGAGACCCCGTCGTAGCCCCAGTTGCGGCGCCCGGGGAATTCCGCCACCGGCATGATCTCGAGCGCGGTCACGCCGAGGTCCAGCAGGTAGGGCAGCCGGGCGATGGCGGCGTCGAAGGTTCCCGCCGGGGTGAAGGTGCCCACGTGGAGCTCGTAGAGGATGAGATCGGGCATTGCGAGCCCCTGCCATCCGCCATCGGTCCAGGGAAACGCGGCCGGGTCCACCACCCGGCTCACCCCGTGCACACCCCCGGCCAGCTCCCGGCTCACGGGGTCGGGGCGATCCCGCGTTCCGTCGAGGCGGTACCAATACTCCGTGCCGGGTCCGGCATCCGCCCGCTCGACCAGGGCGACGCCCCGCTCGTCCCGTTCCAGGGGGATCGTCTCGATTCCGCTGGGACGGCGGAGGCAGAGCTCCAGCCGGTCCGGCGCCGGCGCCCAGACGCCGAAGCGGGTGCGGCCGTCGGCGAGCGGGACCGCGCCTCGGTCGTGCGGAAACATGTCGCGGGAGTCAGTCGGGTTCGTGGGCCAGAACGACCGCGCCAAGCGGCGGGAGATCGATGCGGAACGAGGCCGGCTGATGCTGCCACGGCGTCGGCTCGGTGCGGACGTCCTCCACCAAACCGTAGCCGCTTCCGCCGTACTGGGGCGCGTCGCTCGAGAGGAGCAGCGACCAGCGGCCTTCCGCCGGGGCGCCGGCCTGGTAGCCGGGTCGGGGCACGGGCGTGAGATTGAGCAGCACCACCACGCTGCGGCCGCCGTCGCGGCGGAGGTAGGCGTAGACCGAGTGATCCCGGTCGTCGGCGTCGAGCCACTGGAAGCCGGAGTAGTCCGGATCCTCCCGCCAGAACTCGGGGCGCTCGCGGTAGAGCCGGCCGAGGTCGGCCAGAAAGCGCAGCAGGCCGGCGTTGAGCGGCTCGTCGGCCAGATGCCAGTCGAGACTGGAGTCGTGGTGCCACTCCCGAAGCGAGCCCAGCTCGGCGCCCATGAACAGCAGCGGCTTGCCGGGCCGGGTGTACTGGTAGGCCAGCAGCGCGCGGAGATTGGCGAATCGCTGCCACAGGTCGCCCGGCATCTTGGCGAGGAGCGTGCCCTTCCCGTGCACCACCTCGTCGTGGGACAGCGGCGTGATGAAGCGTTCACTGTACTCGTACATCATCGCGAAGGTGAGCCGTTCGTGGTGAAAGCGGCGGTGCACCGGGTCCAGCGCGAAGTAGGTCAGGGTGTCGTGCATCCACCCCATGTTCCACTTGTAGGTGAAGCCGAGCCCGCCCTGCGCCACCGGCGCGGTCACACCCGGCCAGGAGGTGGACTCCTCCGCTACCGTGAAGCACCCCGGTTGCTCCTGGGCGAGCACCGCGTTGAGCTCCTTCAGGAACTCCACCGCGTCCAGGTCTTCCCGCCCGCCGTGCCGGTTGGGCACCCACTGCCCCTCTTTCCGGCTGTAGTCGAGGTAGAGCATCGAGGCGACCGCGTCCACCCTGAGCCCGTCCACGTGGAACTCCTGGAGCCAGTAGAGCGCGTTCGCGACCAGGAAATTCCGAACCTCGCGCCGGCCGTAGTTGAAGATCAGCGTCCCCCACTCGGGATGCTCCCCGCGCCGGGGGTCCTCGTGCTCGTAGAGCGCGGTGCCGTCGAACCGGCGGAGCGCGAAGTCGTCCTTGGGAAAGTGGGCCGGCACCCAGTCGAGGATCACCCCGATGCCGGCGCTGTGGAGAGCGTCGATCAGGAAGCGCAGGTCGTCCGGCGTCCCGTAGCGCGCCGTCGGAGCGAAGTAGGCGCTGACCTGATAACCCCAGCTCCCGGTGAACGGGTGCTCGGCCAGCGGGAGAAACTCGACGTGGGTGAAGCCGAGACGCCGCACGTGCTCGATCAGCCGCGGCGCGATCTCCCGGTAGGTCAGCCAGCGCTGCCCTTCCTCCAGGATGCGGGCCCAGGAGCCGAGGTGCACCTCGTAGATGGCCATCGGCACGCGGCCGGGGTCCCG
>DATCWW010000218.1:0-5753 GCA_036566145.1 Gemmatimonadales bacterium | reverse complement strand
GCTCCCCGACGACGCCCGGGAGGCGGCGGCCGCCCGCTCGCTCGCGTCGGAGCTCACCACCGCGCTGAGCGAGGTCCCCGGCTACCGGGTGGCCTCACCCCTCGCCGCGGGCGGCCCGCGCCCGCTCGACGTGGCCTACGTGCTCGACGGCACGGTCCAGCGTGAGCGCACCCGGATACGGGTGAACCTGCGGTTCGTGGACGCGAAGCGGGACTCGACCATGTGGGCCATCGCG
This sequence comes from Gemmatimonadales bacterium, assembly GCA_036566145.1. GTDB lineage: Bacteria > Gemmatimonadota > Gemmatimonadetes > Gemmatimonadales > GWC2-71-9 > CAVVWJ01. Next base: position 5,518 of record DATCWW010000218.1, on the reverse strand, counting down.
CGCGTGGGGTCGCTGGACAGCCTGTTCGCGCTGCAGGACACCCTGAGGGCGGCTGCGACGGCGGCGCTCAGGGGGGCGCTGCGGTAGGACGCAGGGGTTACGTCTCTGCCCCTGCGTCCTCACGCCCCTGCGCCCCTGTGCTTCTGCCCCCCTGCGCTCCTGCGCCCACGTAGATCTCCCCGCCCCGCTCCCGAAACTCCGCCGCCTTCCGCTCCATCGCCTCCGCGTACTCCCGCACGTCCTGGGTGATCTTCATGCTGCAGAACTTGGGGCCGCACATGGAGCAGAAGTGGGCCAGCTTGGCGCCGGCGGCGGGGAGCGTCTCGTCATGGAAGGCGCGGGCCGTGACCGGATCGAGCGCCAGATTGAACTGATCCTCCCAGCGGAAATCGAAGCGCGCCCGGCTGAGCGCGTCGTCCCACTCGCGCGCGCGGGGGTGCCCCTTGGCCAGGTCGGCGGCGTGGGCCGCGATCTTGTACGCGATCACCCCGGCCTTCACGTCGTTCCGGTCGGGCAGGCCGAGGTGCTCCTTGGGGGTGACGTAGCAAAGCATCGCCGTGCCGTACCAGCCGATCATGGCTGCGCCGATGGCGCTGGTGATGTGGTCGTAGCCGGGAGCGATGTCGGTGGTGAGGGGACCGAGGGTGTAGAACGGCGCTTCGTCGCACCAGGCGAGCTGCTTGTCCATGTTCTCCCGGATGAGGTGCATCGGGATGTGCCCCGGCCCCTCGTTCATCACCTGCACCTCGTGCTCCCAGGCGATCCGGTTGAGCTCGCCCTGGGTCCGGAGCTCGGCGAACTGGGCCTCGTCGTTGGCGTCGGCGATGCTGCCCGGGCGGAGTCCGTCGCCCAGGGAGAACGAAACGTCGTACGCCGCCATGATCTCGCAGATCTCGCGGAAGCGGGTGTAGAGGAAGCTTTCCTGGTGATGGGCGAGGCACCACTTGGCCATGATGCTGCCGCCGCGGGAGACGATTCCGGTCACCCGCCGCGCCGTGAGCGGGATGTAGCGGAGCAGCACCCCCGCGTGCACGGTGAAGTAGTCCACCCCCTGCTCGGCCTGCTCGGTCAGCGTGTCGCGATAGATCTCCCAGGTGAGGTCCTCGGCAACCCCGCCGACCTTCTCCAATGCCTGGTAGATCGGCACCGTGCCGATCGGCACCGCGCTGTTCCGCAGGATCCACTCGCGGGTCTCGTGGATCTGCTTCCCGGTGGAGAGGTCCATCACCGTGTCGGCCCCCCAGAGGGTGGCCCAGCGGAGCTTCTCCACCTCCTCCTCGATCGAGGACGCCACGGCGGAGTTGCCGATGTTGGCGTTGATCTTCACCAGGAAGCGCCGGCCGATGATCATCGGCTCGAGCTCGGGGTGGTTGATGTTGGCGGGGATGATCGCCCGGCCGCGGGCCACCTCGTCGCGCACCAGCTCGACGGGGACGCCCTCGCGCAGGGCGACGAACTCCATTTCCGGGGTGACCTCGCCGCGGCGGGCGTAGTGGAGCTGGGTGATGGGGGAGCGCCCGCGGAGAATAGCAGGCCGCTCGGGATGACAGGCCTCCACATCTCTCGCCCGAACCCAGCCATCCCGCACACCCCATAGTCCTTCTCTGGCATCGACCCCCTGCGGCCCGCTGCTGTCGTAAACCCGGAGCGGCGGCTCCCCGCCGGAGAGCGCGATCTCGCGCATGGGGACGCGGATCCCGTGCGGACCGGGGACATGGACCTTGGTCGAATTGGGGAACGCCGGCCCGTAGGACTGCTCGGCGGGGGGCGGCGGAGCGGGACGGCGGGGTGCAGTGGCGGTCATGAAGGCTCCCGAAAAGGCGACGGGAGCGACCCGGACGCCGCAGCTTCGCGTCCGCGCCGCGCTCCCTTCGCCGGTATCAACCGGATCAGGTTCCAAGGGTACGATCTCAATCGGGCGAACCGGCCCGATGCCCCTGGCGGCATCCGAAGTCTATACTCTTCGGACCGGGACGCTACTGCGCAGGACTTCCACCCGCGCCGACTATGATCCCTACAAATTCGTAGTATGCCGGAACTTCATGTCCGAGCCCCCGGACACCGGTTGACAACCCGCTCGCCGCGCGCTAGCCTCACCGTATGATTATGCAGCCCGCCGTCCGGACCCCGACGCTTCAGCCCGCCGCCATGGCGTGTTGTTGTATGCCCGGTACCCAAGCCTACGGGACGACCTAGCGGCGCGCCTATTACCCCAGTCTGTGCACTCGAGGCCCGCAGGTACTCCCTGCGGGCCTTTTCGTTTTCGGGATCCGACGGTCCGACAGCACGGGAGCGGACGATGCACATCGTGAGGGAACCGGACGACACCATCGGCGACGACAGTCCGCCCGAGCAGGTGGTGGCCTGGATGTTCGACCGGTTCGCCGGCCGGGAGCTGGTGATCACCACCTCGTTCGGGATGGAAGGCTGCGCGCTCATCGACATGGTGGCGGCGCATGGCCGCCCGGTCCGGGTGATCTACCTCGACACCATGTTCCTCTTTCCCGAGACCTACCGCCTTCGCGACCGGGTGGCCGAGCGCTATCCGCACCTCGTGTTCGAGAACCGCGGCACCTCCCTCACGCCCGACGAGCAGGCGCGCCTCTTCGGACCGGAGCTCTGGCGGCGCGATCCCGATGCCTGCTGCAGGCTCCGCAAGGTGGAGCCGATGCGGGCCGCGCTGGCCGGCGCGGATGTGTGGGTGACCGGACTGACCCGGAGTCAGAGCGCGGCCCGCTCGGCGCTCGAGGTGGTCGCGTGGGACTGGCAATACCAGCTGGTGAAGGTGAATCCGCTCGCGACCTGGACCCGCGCCCAGGTCTATGACTACGTGCGCCGCCGTGGCGTGCCCTACAACGAGCTGCACGAGCGGGGCTACCCCAGCATCGGTTGCACCCACTGCACCCTGCCGGTGCCGGGCAACGAGCTGGGCGAATACAGCCGGGAGGGGCGCTGGACCGGCGAGCACAAGACGGAGTGCGGCCTCCATCGCATCACCCCGCGGGTGAGGATCACATCATGACTCCCAAGCCGCCGTCCAAGGTCGAGCTGGCCAAGCGCCACGGCCGGCACCTGCGCGGCACCATCGGCGACACGCTGGCCTCGGCAGCGACCCACTTCGGGCACGACGACCTCCAGCTGCTCAAGTTCCACGGCACCTACCAGCAGGACGACCGCGACTCGCGCCGGGAGCGCGAGGCCGAAGGCCGGGAGAAGGCCTGGCAGTTCATGGTGCGCGTCGCCATCCCGGCCGGCGCGGTGACCGCCGAGCAGTATCTCGCGCTGGACGACCTGGCCGACCGGCTCGGCAACGGCACGCTCCGGCTCACCACCCGGCAGGGGTTCCAGTTCCACGGGGTGCTCAAGGGCGGCCTCAAGGCCGCCATCGCCGGGATCAACCACACCCTGCTGACCACCATCTCCGCCTGCGGCGACGTGCAGCGCAACGTGATGGGCTGCGCCGCGCCGCTGGGCGACGCCGACCACGCCGAGGTCCGCCGGGTGGCGGAGACGCTGGCTCGTGAGCTGCGTCCTGCGTCGCGCGCGTATCACGAGATCTGGCTCGACGGCGAGAAGCAGGTCTCCACCGAGGCGGAGGAGCCGTTCTACGGCGAGCACTACCTGCCCCGGAAGTTCAAGACCGCGGTGGGGCTCTCCACCGACAACTGCGTGGACATCTGGGCCCAGGACGTGGGCCTCCTCGGCGTCCTCGAGCAGGGGCGGCTCACCGGCTTCAACCTCCTTGTCGGCGGCGGGCTCGGGATGACGCACAACAAGGGCGACACTACCGCGCGGCTGGCCATGCCGCTCGGCTTCGTGGCTCCCGAGCACGGGGTGGAGGCGGTCCGGCTGGTCGCCGCGATTTTCCGCGATCACGGCAACCGCTCCGACCGGCGGCACGCCCGCCTCAAGTACCTGCTCGCCGAATGGGGGATCGACCGCTTCCGCGCCGAGTTCGTGAGCCGCGCGACCTTCCCGCTCCTGCCGCCGGTGCCCCTGCCCCGGCTGCCGTTCCACGACCACCTCGGCCGCCACCGGCAGGCAGACGGCCGCTGGTTCTACGGGGTCTTCGTGCAGAGCGGCCGGATACTGGACGCACCGTCCCACCGGCTCAGGACCGCGCTCCGGGAGATCGTGGACCGCTTCCGACCCGGCATCCGGCTCACCGCCCAGCAGAACCTGCTGCTCACCGACCTCGAGCTCGCGGCGCTGGACCAGGTCGAGGCGATCCTCCGGGAGCATGGTGTCGCGCCCCTGCTCGAGCTGAGCGCGGTGCGCCGCTATTCGGTGGCCTGCCCGGCGCTTCCCACCTGCGGCCTCGCGGTGGCCGAGTCCGAGCGGGCGATCCCCGGCCTGCTGGACCGGCTCGAGGCGGAGCTGGAGAGCCTCGGGCTCAGGCACGAGCCGCTCACGGTCCGGATGACCGGCTGCCCCAACGGCTGCGCCCGGCCCTACACCGCCGACATCGCGTTCGTGGGACGCTCGCTCGGGCTCTACCACGTCTACGTGGGCGGCGGACTCGCGGGCGACCGGCTGGTGGATCTCTACCGCGGCGACGTGCCCCAGGAGGAGATCGTCGACACCCTGCGCCCGCTGCTGCAGCGCTGGGCCACGGAGCGGACGCCGGGCGAGGGACTGGGCGACTTCTATCAGCGGCTCATGGGGCTTCGCGCGGTGCGCTCCACCGTCACCGGCCGCGAGCTTCCGACCATCGACCAGCTGCCGCTGGCGGTGGCGCAGTGAGGCCTCGGTCCGGGAGCCGGGCCCTGGTGCTGGCCGCCCACGGGAGCGGTCGCGGCGGCGCGGCGAACGCCCACCTGCGCCGCCTCGCGCAGGCGGTGCGCGCCCGCCGGGTGTTCGACGAGGTGGCGGTCGCCTTCCACCTGGGCGAGCCCGGCTTCGCCTCCGTACTGGACGAGCTTTCCACCGACTCGGCCACCGTCGTCCCGGTGATGACCAGCGCGGGGCACTTCACCCGCACCGTGCTGCCGGCCGCGCTGGCGCGGAACAAGTGCCACGACACCCTGCCGCTGGCGATCGCCCCACCTCTCGGGACCCACGCGGGCATCGCCCCGCTGGTGGCCCGGCGGATCGGCGAGCTGCTCAGGACCCATCGCCTGGAGCGGATGGACACCGCCGTGCTGCTGGTCGGCCACGGGACCCGGCGCCACCCCACGAGCCGGCACAGCACCCTCGCGCTGGCCGACGCGCTCCGCGCCCGCGGCGCCGCCGGCGAGGTGGCGAGCGGCTTCCTGGACGACGACCCCGGCGTCGCCGAGGCGTACGGAGCGCTTACGCGGACCGCGGTGCTGGTGATTCCGTTCCTCATCGGCGGGGGCGAGCACACGCTCGATCTCGTGCCGGGCGCGGGCCTTCTCTCCGCGGCCGCGCCGGGGCGCACCGTGATCGTGGACCGCCCGGTCGGCGCTGCGCCGGAGATCGTGGACCTGATCGTGGATCTGGGCCGGCGCCATGCTCCCGCGTCCGCGCCGCTCCGGCGGCGCCCCTCGTCGCGCCG
>DATCWW010000213.1:0-13480 GCA_036566145.1 Gemmatimonadales bacterium | reverse complement strand
GGCGGCCAGATCGTCCGCCAGTTGGTGGTGAGCGGCGGGGTGCCGCCCGGCATCACCAGCCGGGACGGCCCGCCGGCGGGCCAGCTCCGCGTGGACGCCGCGTCGGCGGCGGAGCGCCAGGCGCGGAAGCTCTCCCTCCTGCTCGAGGTGGCCCAGAAGCTCTCGTCGGAGCTGGACCTCGACCGCCTGCTTCGCCGGGTGGCCGACATGACCTTCCAGGTCATGTCGGTGGACCGGGTCACCATCCTGCTCCGGAACGACGCCGGCGAGCTGGTCCCCGCAATGAGCCGAAGCCGCCAGGGTGACACCCAGCTCCAGCCCGTGCCGCGCTCGATCGCCGACAAGGTGGCACAGGAGCGGGTTGCGGTCGTGTCGCACAACGTGGCCGCCGACTCCCGCTTCAAGGGGCGCTCGATCGTGATGCAGAGCGTGCGGAGCGCGATGTGCTCGCCCCTGCTCGACCCCCACGACGAGGTGCTCGGCCTGCTCTACGTGGACAACCTTTCCACCCCGAACACCTTCAGCGACGAAGACCTGCAGTTCCTGGTGGCGTTCGCCGGGCTCGCGGCGATCGGGGTGCAGAACAGCCGTTACGCCGAGCAGATCCGGCGCGAGGCGACGGTGCGCTCGAACTTCGAGCGCTACTTCGCGCCCAACGTCGCCAGCGAGATTGCCCAGCAGGACGGCGCGGTGCGGGTGGGCGGCGAGCGCCGGCCGATCACCGTGCTCTTCAGCGATATCCGCGGCTTCACCGCGATAGCCGAGTCGCTGGGCCCCGACGCGGTGGCCCGGCTCCTGAGCGAATACTTCAGCGAGATGGTGGAGGTGATCTTCGAGCACGGCGGGACGCTCGACAAGTTCATCGGCGACGCCATCATGGCGCTCTGGGGCGCGCCGATCAGCCATGCCGACGACCCCGACCGGGCCCTGCGGGCGTCGCTGGCCATGCAGGCGGCCATCGCGCAGCTCAACGACCGCTGGGTCGAGGCGGGCCGGCCCGAGATCGGCGTCGGGATCGGGATCAATTACGGCGAGGTCTTCGCCGGGAACATCGGCAGCCTGCGCCGCCTGGAGTACACCGTCTTGGGCGACGCGGTTAACGTCGCGGCACGCCTCTGCGCCGAAGCGGCCCCGGGCGAGATCCTCGTGACCGAGAACTTCCTCTCCGCCGTTCACCAGCAGCCGGCCGTCGAGTACCTGCCCCAGCTCGCGCTCAAGGGGAAGAGTCAGGTGGTGCAGGTGTATCGGGTGACCGAGGCTAACGGAACGGATGGTGAACGCGGCTGACCCGCATCGCTGCGTCTCAGCGATTGATCATCGCCGGACCAGGCGTCTCGAACATGTAGCGCTCCCCGGCCTCCTCCAGCAGCCCCAGCACCAGGCGGAGCGGCAAGCCCATCACTCCAAAGAAGTCGCCCTCGATCCGCTCCACCAGCGCGGCCCCGTAGCCCTGGATCCCGTAGGCACCCGCCTTGTCCATCGGCTCGCCGGTAGCGACGTAGGCACGGAGAAAGTCCTCGTCGAGCCGCCGGAAGGTCACGTTCGTGACGTCGGTCGCCTGATGGATCCGCTCACCGGCCACCAGCGCCACCGACGTCACGACCTGGTGGGTGCGGCCCTGCAGCTTGCCGAGCATCCGGAGCGCGTCGCCCGCGTCCACCGGCTTCTCCAGGACCTCGTCCCGCACCACCACCGTGGTGTCCGCGCCGAGGACCAGCCGGGCCTTGACGCTCAGCGCCTTCTCCCGGGCCAGCCGCTCCACATAGTCCACCGGGGTTTCCACCGGCCGCCGGACTTCGGGGATGTTGGGCGCCGCCACCCGCACCGGGATGCCCAGCATCTCCAGCAGCTGGCGGCGGCGGGGCGAGGACGACGCGAGGGTGAGCGGCTCGGTCATGCGGTGCGGTCCAGGATCAGGGTGACGGGTCCGTCGTTGTGGATCTCCACTAGCATGTCGGCGCCGAACTCGCCGGTGGCGACCACGAGCCCGCGTGCGCGCAGGGCACTGACGAACCGCTCGTAGAGCGGGATCGCCACCTCGGGGCGGGCGGCGTCGATGAATGACGGGCGGCGGCCCTTCGCCGTGTCGCCATAGAGGGTGAACTGGGAGATCACCAGCAGCCCGCCCCCTACCTCGTCGAGTCCCAGGTTCATCTTCCCCGCCGAGTCCGAGAAGAGCCGAAGCCCGGCCACCTTCTCGGCCATCCAGTCCACCGCGGCACCGGTGTCGCCGTGGGTGAAGCCGACCAGCAGGCAGAAGCCGCGCTCGATCGCGCCAGCAACGCGTCCGCCGATCGTCACCGACGCCCTGGAGACCCGCTGGAGAATCACGCGCATGCTTAGATTGCCGAAGTGAGTCCCGCCCGGCCCGGTGCCCGGGCGTAAAGATACCCCGAACGGTGAAGCATGACAGATCGCCTCAAGACGCCGCGGCGCGGCCGGCCAAGGTCTATCGCCGCGCACACGATGACAGCCGCGCCCGCCCAGCGCCCCGATCCCGCTGCGTGGCCGGAGGACCGGCTCACCTGCTCCTGGCTGGGCCACGCCACGGTGTTGCTCAACTTCCTCGGCCGCCGGATCGTGACCGATCCCGCGCTGGAGACCCGGATCGGGATCGGCCGCGGCCCGCTCAAGCTCGGCCCACGCCGGCTGGCGCCGCCGGCGCTCCGGGCGCGCGAGCTGCCGCCGCTCGACCTCGTGCTCCTTTCCCACGCCCACATGGATCACACCGACCTGGGAACGCTCGGCGCCCTGCCGCGCCGGACGCCGGTGGTGGTGCAGCCGGGTAACCGGGACCTGGTCCGGCGATTTCGCCAGGTAGAGGAGCTGGCCTGGGGACAAACGGTCGAGGTGGCCGGGGTCGAGATCACCTCGGTCGAGGTGCGGCACTGGGGTGCCCGGATGATCCACGACCAGCATCGGGGATACGGCGGGTATCTGCTCCGCCGGGAGGGCGTGACGGTGCTCTTCGCGGGCGACACGGCGTATACCGAGGCGTTCGCCCGCCTGGGCCCGGCGGCCCGGGTGGACCTCGCCATCCTGCCGATCGGGGCGTACGACCCGTGGATCGCGAACCACGCGTCGCCCGAAGAGGCGTGGCGGATGTTCCGCGCCCTCGGGGCGAAGTGGATCCTGCCGGTGCACCACTCGACCTTCCGGCTCAGCCGGGAGCCGGTGGACGAGCCGGTGCGGAGGCTGCTGGCGACAGCGGGGGAGGAGCGGTGGCGGGTGCTGCCGACGACGCTGGGGGCGACCTGGACGATGCCCGCGGGCTAGACCGTCCCGCGCCTACTCGGTGTCCTCCTCGTCCTCCCGGCGGGACTTGAGGAATTTCGGCCTAGACTGGGTGCCGCGGAACTCGAAGTGCACCGGGTCGAGCGCCCGCTCGCCGGTGATGAAATGCCCATCGGGGCGGCCGAGGAGGTTGGCGACCACGCGGTCGGAGAGGACCGCGGCGGACTCCCACATATTGGGAGTCAGGTAGGGGTAGAGGTCCGCGAATTCGGGGCGCAGCCGGGCCTCTCGCTTGCGTCGCATCCGGCGAATCTATGTGTGCCAGGAGCCTTCGGCCACTACGGGCACGCCTCGCGCGCCCGTTCCCGATCCGCGTTCAGCCGCAGCGTGTCACGCGCTTGCTGCCCCAAGGTCAGCTCGACGACCCCGCTGCCCAGCTCCTTCGCGTCGGCACTGTCCGAGACTTCCTCGAGCTGGACCATCGCCGCACCCGGCACGCCGAAGCCCGGGGCCACGTCGAAGAGGTACTCCCCCCGCGCATTGGTCGTATCCGGCCCGATGCGGGTGTCCACCGGCCGCACCTGGCCGACGGCAGCCTGCTGGATAGCGAGCACGACCGCGACGCCCGAGGCGGGCGTGCCGCAATCGGTGATCGTGCCTGTCACCACGCCGGTGACGGGGCCACCGGCCGAGAGCGCCAGACCGGTCGTCTCGCCGCAGGCGAGCCCCGCGAGGCTTAGTGCCGCCAGCGCGGCCAGACGTCCCGCATCGATGGCATCCATCCGTCACCATCCGCCCGCCCGGGCCAGCGCGGGCTTGATGTCGATGACCGGGGTCCCGTCGATCGCCTCGAGGCCTTGGACCTGAAGCGATCCGTCATCCCCGACGGCGAGCACCCTGACCCGATGCACGCCGATGGGATTCGGCCGGTCCGCCGAGCGGGTGGCGAAGACCCCGGACAACGGCTGTGCGGGGTCGTCGCGCGGGTGCACGGCGAGCACGTCTCGATCGGCCTCGTGCAGCCAGGTCAGAACCAGAACGTCCTGACCGGCGGCGATGCCGTCGAGACCGCGAAGAAACCGGGGCTGAATCTCCAGCCGTGCGTCAGGCGCTCCTTCGAACCCCTGCTTCGGCGCCTCCTTCGACCGGCGCAGCGGCGAGTGGACCTGGCCGATCGGGACGAGGGTGGGTCTCACCGGGCCGCGGTCTTCGGAGCCGGCTGGGCCTCGAACAGATCCGTGTAGATGAATCGCCACCGGTTCTCGAAGTACAGCATGCCGAACTCATCCACGCCCGGCGAGCGTCCGCTGCAGCGCGGCACCGACACGTCGGCCCAATCGCCGTCGAGAGCGATGGCCGCAGCGTCGATCATGGGCGACGCGCTCGAGGGACAGACCGGCAAGGGTACCGCGGACGACGCGCCGCGGCTGCGGGTCCGGTCCCGAGCGACCATCCGGGCGTCTCCCGGCGCGCCTCGCCGCTCGAGCAGCTTGGGCGACAGTACATATGACGCCAGCGCGTCCCAGTTCTGATTCGCGAGGTTGAGGTAGAAGGCGCGGAGGACGAGCCGGATCTGCGCCCGGGCGGAGTCGGATGCGACGGGGCCGTCTTGCGCGAGCCCGGGCGAGGCCGTCGCCATCGATAGCAGTCCCAGTGAAAGCCCAAGCCGCAACAACCGCATTGCACCTCCCGACCGGAATCTAAGCGGCACGCTCGCGATCTGCTCAGCGGGGACGGATGTAATACCCCGACACCCGCCATCGTCCGTCGGACTCCCGCATGGGCGTGACCGTTTCCACGATCGTTCGGTCGCCCGCCACTTCGGCCTCGTACTGCATGACGACGTATTCGCCCGGCGGGGCACCGGGAAGCTCGGTCCGATAGGCCGCGGAGAGCAGCGTCCGCCCACGGATCGGGCCGAACGGTGCCCTGGCTTTCATCAGAGACGTCTGCCAGTCCGACCGCGTGACGGCTGCGCGAAACGGCGAGGCCGCGCTGTCCCAGCTGGCCTCGTATTGGCTGCCATCTACCAGGGCCAGCCAGGCGTCGGCGGCCCCATGAGCCCGACCCAGCGCGGAGTCGGCGCCTTCCAGCCCCTGGCCGGCGCAGGGCATGGTGCCGCCGAGCAGCAGAACGCAGAGCGCCGCGGTCGAGGTCCAGCCTGCCACCGTCATCAGCTACCCCCCCAACCCGGTACCTTCGCGGCCTGCTTCACCCATGCCGCCATCCGGGCCTCGTCGAGATCGTCCTCGTGGACGTCGATCCAGCGCGCCTCCTTGCTCTTGCCGCCTGTGGGAGCGGGCCTGAGCGACGTGCCCCGGAAGAAAGTCACCTTGACGTACCGGGCGTAGACGTGGAACGCGAGAAACCATCCCCGGCCCGCGATGCCGTAGAACGGCGAGTTCCACCGCACGGCCTTCCGCACGGTGGGTACGGTCTTCACGATGAGCGCGTCGAGGCGGCGACCGATGTCCCGCTTCCACCCCGGCATGGCCGCGATGTAGGCCTGCACGGGCGCGTCGCCGTCGGCCATCGGGATCTGGGGGTTGCCGCCGGCGAGGAGGACGGGCTTCGCTGCGGGCTTTCTTCGTGACTTCGCCGATTTCCTGGGGGCCTTGGCCGCCATGGGCTTCTTCCGGAATTACAGTCGCTTCGATGTCGGAAGCGGGTTCGGCATTGTCCCCGCCCGCCGCCGAGCCTAGTACATCATGACCGTCTTGGGGCGCCACCGCCGGTCGAAGAGGTAAAACGGGTACTCACCCTCATCGAGCTCGAGGCGGGGATCCTCGACCGCGTACGCGGAACCCAGGGAATACACCGAGACTTGCCTGGCACGACCGTGGGTCCCCGCCACTTCGTTGACCGCCAGCACGGCTGAGCGGCAGATGGCACCATCGTCGATCAGCCGGACCTCGGAGGCTCGAACATGCTCCAGCTCGAACGCTTCGCGAGTCGCAACGGCGACCGAATCCGTATCGGCGACAATCGAGCGGAAATAGTCGATGTGTGCCGCCATTCCAATGCTGTCGGCCGGCCAACACGCCGCCTCGGCGGGGGATTCCGCTTCCTCACGCTTACGGAACTGTCCGCCGATCAGCGCCCCCAGCCCCCCTCCGATCACTGCGCCGATCGCGGCCCCGCCGACCGCAGGCGCGAAACAGCTCTCGTGAATCTCGTGATCCCCGTGACACAGCCCGTAGCCCACGTACCCGAGTGCCAGGCCACCGGCGATGCCCCCAACGAGTAAACCAAGCTTCCAGTGGGTCGGCGGGATCACCTTGGCGACAGTGTCTCGCGACGCCACAGGAGTGGGCCTCGCTCCGTAGGCGAATAGCTCCGAAGCAGCCGGTCCGCGCAGACGGCCTCCGGAAGCCTGCGCGCCGCTGGACTGGGGGCTCGGAACTAGCACGCATAGAAATGCGAGAAGGCGGGCCATAGGCGCACGGTGGCTGGAGTTCCTGGACGCTACGACCAATGGCGGATTGACGAAAGGGGAAAAAGGGGCGAAAGGCGCCCCAAATGCGACAGCCTTGATGCCATCTGTTGCAGCGCACCGCGAGGAGGGGCCTGGCCGCGAAGAGCAGGCCGGAGACACCGAGCAGGGCGGCCAGGCCCTCAGCGCCGGCCGTACTCGTCATGGCGCCGCCACCAGAAGTCGGTCTCGTTGCGCCCTCTGGGAGCGCGGTCGAGCCACTGGTAGGCGCTCCAGAGCGCGTCCAGTCCGCGGGCGTAGGCGGAATAGGTGTGGTAGACCACGCCGTTCTCGAGCGCGAACGCGCTCATACCCGGCCGTTCGCGGGTGTAGGTGTCCACGTCGGTGCCGGTCAGGGCGGCGCCCAGGTCGGGGCCCCTGGCATCCGCGCTCGCGGGATCCTCAATCGGCTTCCCGGTCGCAGACGGCGGCTCCCGCCGGTAGTTGTAGTCGATGTCCCCCTTGTGCTGCTGCTCCTCGGTGAAGAAGACGCTGAAATCGGCGTTGAAATCGCTGCCGAACGAGGAGGCCCAGGCGAAGCTCCAACCCATCCGCCGCTCGTACCCCAGCAGCTTCGCCAGCGGCGCCCGCGAGACCGCCCACAGCATCACGTCGTGGTTGGCGAGGTGGGTCACGACGCCGTTGAACCCGTCCGCGATGGCCGAGCAGGCCGGACAGCCGCCGGTGTAGTCGGGGCCGAACATGAAGTGGTAGACGAGGAGCTGCGAGCGACCGCCGAAGAGGTCCGCCAGTGACGCGCTCCCCTGCTCGGTGTCGAATCGGTAGGTCTTGTCGATCCGTACCCACGGCAACGCCTGTCGCCGTCGCGCAAGCTCGTCGCCGCGGCGGGAGTGCTCCTTCTCGGCCTGGAGGAGGTCGAGCCGCGCGGCGAGCCACTCGTCCCGGGTGCCGGTCGGGTGGTTGGCCGTCGCGCTGGTCCTGGTGGGGCGTGCGTCCGTCATCGTTCATCCCTCTCTGTCTTGCGTCACCGACGTCTCGCGTACGCCTCAACGTCCACCGTTGCTCGTGAGCAGGAGGAGTCGGGGCATGGGATCCGGGCTGGCCGCCGGCCCCGCCGGCTTCAGTCGTCCTGCTTGACCTCCATCGGCTAGGAGGCCTCACACTCGGGGTCGGCTCAGCTCCTGTCACCTCCACGTAGAGGTGCCCGTAGGGACCGGTAGACCTACCCGGGGACCTTCGTGGTGCGCCTGTGGCGTCGGTGTCTGCTCACAGTCATGCTGGGCGCATTCGGCCTGCCACGAATTGTCGCCGGCCAGGCCGAGCCGGCGTGTCCCTCCCCGGCGCTGGACCGTCTGGCCACGATCCGGGGCGCGTGGATCGTCCGCTGGTTCTATCGGCTCGCCCCCAGGAAGTATGCGACCTCGATGGCCCGGTCCACCATCAGGCCGACCGCCGGCGGATGCGGGCTCCTGGAGCGCTTCGACGGCATGCGAGGCGGCCGACCCTTCGAGGCGCTGACGCTCATCGCCCCCGCCGGCGGCGACTCGCTCCAGCGCGTGTGGCAGGATTCCGAACACGGCGCCATTCTGTTGTTCACCGCCGATCTCCAAGCCGATCCCCTTCGCTTCGAGTGGAGCCGGGACCTCGGCGACAGGGTCCTCCGCCTCCGTACGACCTACCTGGTGCTCACCGCCGAGGGGTTCGCCACGGAAACCGAGCTCTCACCCGACGGCGGACAATCCTGGCAGCTTGTGAGCCGGCAGGAGTACCGCCGGAGCGGCTCATAGGCCTGAACGCGACCGGGGTTACGTCCGGGTCTTGCGCGGGGGGAGTGCGCGGGCGGGCGAGGTCACGCAGGCGGTGCTGCGGTAGGTGCGACTGAACGTCACCTTCGGCCAGGCCGGGTGCGCCTCTTCGGGTATCAGCCGGCCGGCGCCAGCTGCTCTCGATGATGCCGCGTGTGAATCTCCTGCAGGCGCACGAAATCACTCACCGGGAGCCGGCCGAAGAAGGGGTGGTCAACCGTAGCGGTCGGCAGGGCCGCCGCGTCCGCTTCGAATGCGGCAGAAGCCGCCGTCAGGCGACCCAGGACCTGCGCAGGCTCGGCAGGGGTAGGGTCGGGTTGGAACGCTCGCGGTGACCTGCTCCCCGGGATGAAGCGGCCTCGGCGCAGCACCGGTGCCAGGAGGAATCTGCGAATCAGGGGTCGGACCCACCGGGGCGCGGATACGGGCGCCGGACTGCCCCGAAGGATCCCGCGATTGACCTCATAGGCCCGTGCCACGTGCTCCACGACCTGGCCCGGCGACCACTTGCCCGGCGCCCGAGGCTCTCGCCACCGCACGGGAGGCACGGCACGCGCTGTCGTGAGAAAGGCCTCCACGGCCTCGTGGTGGCCGCGGAGCATCGGACGCAGATCAGCCACTAGCCCAGGTCATAATTGAGAGAGAACGGGTGTTCCATACCGTGCCCGACGGCGGACCTCCCATCGCCACGGAGGCCCTGGAGGTCGCCAGTCGCGGAGCCAGCCACGACCGAATAGGTCTCTTTCGCCTCACCGCCCTCGAATACCCCGACCCGTTGAAGCACGAAGGTTCCGCTCTTGCTACCGATTCGTCCGACGATCCGCTCGAGCCCGACGAACGCCGCCGATCCGTCGCTCCGATACATCATGAGATACTCGACCTGCCCTTCCCCCTCGATATCGCCGGTGAACGCCTTGCTGACACTGGCGCGGGACAGTCTTGGCAGGTCCTGACCTTCACTGTAGGGCTTTTCATCCCACGACTTGATGGCGAATCGGGCGTTTGCGTTGTTCTTCATTCGTCCGTCCTGGTCATTGGGAGCCGGTGCTGCGGGACTCGAAGGGCGCGCAGGCGGGCCTGGCGACGGGGTTGACCACGCATTCTAGAGAGAGGACACTCGGGTACGTCACCCCATTGCAGGAGTCTCTCTGTGGTTACTGCGCCGAGCATACTGCAAAGGATACGGCGGTCAAGCAAGGCGGGGGAAGGCCGACCGCGCGACTGCGTTGCCGACGAGTCGGCCGCGTCGTATCATCTCTGGACTCGCCGTCCTTGAAAACCCCTGTGAGGTTCCCATGCGCTCCTCTACCGTAGCCCTGATCGGGCTCGTGCTCGCGATGGGCTGTGACCGGACCGGCCCGACCGCCCCCGCCGAGACGGACCCCTTGCTCACCAGGCATCAAATCACCCATATCGACGATCGCAATGGTCAGTTCGAGCTCCGCGGCCTCGAGGGCTGCTTCGGCGAGCTCGTCATCGTGAAGGGCACCCTGCGGTACAAGGAACACACGATGACGGACCCGGCGACGGGGAATCAGGATCACACGCGGTTCACCTTCTTCGAGGAGGGGACCGGGGTCGGCCAGGCAACCGGCAGGGTGTGGAGGTTCAAGGAGAAGCTGCAGGGGAGCTTCAATACTCCCAACCTCGCCGCCCCGCACGGGACCTTCACCCGGACGGCGAGCACCCGGTTCATCGGCAACGGGCGCACCCTCGTGGTCAAGCTCACCCTGCACGTGGTCATCAACGGCCAGGGAATCGAGAAGGTCGTGGTGAATAGCCAGAAGGGACCCTGCCAGGCGATCTGACCTAGCGAAAAGAGCCGAGGTCGGACCCCGCGTGCGGCGTTATCAGATCGCCGGCTCCGCGAGAATCCTTCCTCGGCTCCGTGTTTTCGCTGTCCGAAGGTTCCGGACTATTCCACCGTCACCGACTTCGCCAGGTTGCGGGGCTGGTCCACGTTGCAGCCGCGCGCCACCGCCACGTAATACGAGAGCAGCTGCAGCGGGATGCTGGTCAGGATCGGCGTCAGCAGGTCCAGCGTGTCCGGGATGACGAACGTCGCGTCGGCCAGGCGCTCGATCTCGGCGTCGCCTTCGTTGATCAGCGCGATCACCTTCCCGCCCCGCGCCTTCACCTCTTCGATGTTGGACACGATCTTCGAGTGCACCGCGTCGCGCGGCGCGATGAACACCACCGGCATGTTCTCGTCGATCAGCGCGATCGGCCCGTGCTTCATCTCCGCCGCCGGGTAGCCCTCGGCGTGGATGTAGGAGATCTCCTTCAGCTTGAGCGCGCCTTCCAGCGCCACCGGGAAGTTCACCCCCCGGCCCAGATACAGCGCGTTGGTCGCGGTCTTGAGGAAGCGGTCGGCCAGCTGTTGGAGCTCGCCCGCCCGCTCCAGGATCTTGACGATCTGATCGGGCAGGACCCGGAGCCCGTTGATGAACGCCCGGCCCTGCAGGATGCTCAGGTTCCGCAGCCGCGCGATCCGGAGCGCCACCAGCGCCAGCGCTGCCACCTGGCTGGTGAACGCCTTGGTGCTGGCCACGCCGACCTCGGGGCCCGCGTGCAGGTAGATCCCGCCGTCCACCTCACGGGCGATCGTGGATCCCACCACGTTCACCAGCCCGATGGTGCGGGCCCCGCGCCGCTTGGCCTCGCGGATGGCGGCCAGGGTGTCGGCGGTCTCGCCCGACTGGCTGATGCCGATCACCAGCGTCCGGGGATCCACCACCGGATTGCGGTAGCGGAACTCGCTGGCGTACTCGACATCCACCGGGATCCGCGCCATCTCCTCCAGCATGTACTCGCCGATCAGCGCCGAGTGCCAGCTGGTCCCGCAAGCGGTGATCACCACCCGCTCGATCTGCTTGAGGTCGTCGTCGCTCAGGTTGAGGCCGGTGACGCGGGACGTCCCCTCTTCCTCCAGCAGGTGGCCGCGAAGCGTGTTGCAGAGACTCTCCGGCTGCTCGAAGATCTCCTTCAGCATGAAGTGGGGATACCCGTTCCGCTCCACCTGCGCCAGGTCCCAGTCGATCTGGTTGACCGGCTTGCTGATCCGGGTGGTCTCCAGGTTCCGTACCCGGTACCCGTCCCGGCTGAGCACGACCATCTCGCCGTCGTCGAGGTAGACCACCGAGCGGGTGTGCTGCAGCAGCGGACTCGCGTCCGACGCCACGAACCACTCGCCCTCGCCGACGCCCACCAGGAGCGGCGACCCCTTGCGGGCGGCCACCAGCACGCCGGGCTCGTCGGCCGAGATGAAGGCCAGCCCGTAGGCCCCATCCACCTCGCGGAGCGCGGCGGCGACGGCCTCTTCCAGGTTGCCCTCGTAGAACTCACCCACCAGGTGCGCCAGCACCTCGGTGTCGGTCTCGGAGGTGAAGGTGTGCCCTCGACGCTCCAGAGTCTTCCGGATCGCCGCCGAGTTCTCGATGATGCCGTTGTGGATCACCGCGATCCGGCCCGACTGGTCGGTATGGGGATGGGCATTGGGCTTAGTCGGCGCGCCGTGGGTGGCCCACCGGGTATGGCCGATCCCGAGGGTGCCGCCGGGCATGCCATCGGCCAGCTCCTGCTCCAGCATGCTGAGCTTGCCCGCGGCCTTGCGGATCTCCAGGCCGTGGCCGTTCACCACCGCGATGCCCGACGAGTCATAGCCGCGGTACTCGAGGCGCCTGAGCCCCTCGAGCAGCAAACCCGCGGCCTGCCGGGGTCCGATGTAGCCGACGATACCACACATTCGCGTGGTGGCCCTCAGTGCAAGAGTTCTCGCCCCGCGGCGACCAGCGCTTCGGCCTCCGCGGGACTGGGAGCTTCGGCGATCAGCCGGACGATCGGCTCGGTGCCGCTCGGCCGGATGTGGAGCCAGCGGTCGCCCCAGGACAGCCTCAGGCCGTCCCGCTCGTCCGCCTCGGCATCGGCAAAGCGCAGACGGAGCCGGTCGTACAGCGGACGCAGCTCGGGCCCCCGCGGGCCCTTCGCCTTGACGATCGTGTATCTCGGAGACCCGGCCACCTGCTGCGATACCGTAGACCGAGTCGTGGCAAGGAGATGCAAGATCAGGGCCACTCCCAGTGGCGCGTCACGGCCGATATGGAGCGCCGGGTACATCACCCCGCCGTTGCCTTCGCCGCCGATGACCGCACCGGCTTCCCTGATGGCCCGGGCCACGTTCGCCTCCCCCACCGGAGCCCGGAGCAAGCGCGCTCCTTCGGCCCGCGCAGCATCCTCAACCACCAAGCTGGTCGAAAGGTTCACGACCACGGTCGGCGGTGCCGCCGCATTGCTGCGGCCCCGCAACACTGCGCGGACTGCGAAGGCGAGGGTGTAATCCTCGCCGATTGCCCGCCCGGTCTCGTCCACCAGCGCCAGACGGTCCACGTCGGGATCGACCGCGAGCCCGATGTCGGCCCCGCTCTCCCGGACCAGCCGGCCCAGCTCGCCCAGATTTTCCGGCACCGGCTCGGGGGGCCGGGGAAAGCGACCGTCGGCCTCGAGGTTGATGCCGCTCACCCGGCATCCGAGCCGCTCGAGCAGCGGAAGCATCGCGACCGATCCGGCTCCGCGCACGCAGTCCAGAGCAACTTTGAATCCGCGACTCCGAATCGCGGTAAGGTCGATCACCGGGAGCGCGAGAACCGCGTCAAGGTGACGCGCGACCGCGTCTCCATCCTGGCGCACTTCGCCCAGGCCGTCCCACCCCATCCGGGGCGGACCCTCCTCCGCCAGCGCGCGCACCCGGGCGCCGGCGTCGACGTCGAGAAAGATGCCGTCGGGTCCGACGAACTTGAGCGCGTTCCACTCGATCGGATTGTGGCTCGCGGTCAGGATCAGCCCGGCCCCGGCGTGGTGGTGCTCGACGGCTAGCTGCACCGTCGGCGTCGGCACCACACCGACCTCGATCACGTCCACCCCCACCGACATGAGCCCCGCCGCCGCCGCCCGGGCGAACATCGGCCCGCTGGTCCGGGCATCCCGGCCCAACACCACCGAAGGCCGCGGG
>DATCWW010000189.1:0-4780 GCA_036566145.1 Gemmatimonadales bacterium | reverse complement strand
CAGGCGGCGGGGTGCCCTGGAACACCGGTCCATACACCGCCCGGGCGCGATGGCCCTCGACCAGCTCGTCCCTGAAGGCGAGTTGGCCCGATCGGACGGCGCGGAGCGTGGACGTATCGAGTGATGAGGTCCGGGCCGGTGACAGGTTGGTCTGCAGCAGAAGGCCCGCCGAATCGAGCACCACAACCAGACGGTTGGCCTCGGTGAAAAGGCCGGTTGGGCCCGAAGCTCCCTGGTGCGGCGAAATCCGCCCGTGCTCGAGCAGCTCGTCCGCTTGGAGCTGGTACGTGGTCCGGAGCGCGCGGTCCATCTCCCCAGCGAGCACGTCGCGCACGCCCGCGTAGGCGAGCGCGCCCAGCCCCAGCAACCCGGCCGTCATGGTCAGCGCGAACCGGACGGCGAGAGTTCGCTGCAGGCTGCGGCCTTCCCGGCGGCTCACGGCACGGCCCCGGCGGCCTCGATCAGCGACTGGATGCGGTCGAGCAGCTCGCCGAAACGGAACGGCTTGCCCAGCACCTCGTTCACCCCGCACTCCCGGGCGTGCCGCAGATCGTCCGGGGCATCGCGCGCGGTGAGCATGAGGATCGGAATTCGGCGGCCGGCGTCGCGGAGCGCCTGCGCCACCTCCGGACCGCTCCTGCCGGGCAGCATGAAATCCAGCAGCACCAGGTCGTAGTTGCCGTTCGACGCCCGGGCGATGGCCTGCTCTCCGTCGTAGACGCGATCCACCTGGAAACCCTCCTCCCGGAGCCCCAACTCGAGCACGGCGCCCACCCGGAGGTCGTCCTCCACGACCAGGATATGTGTCATGCCGAGCACGATAGCACGGCCACCATGAAGAAAGCGTGAGATCCGCTCCGGCGACCGGTGAAGCGGTCTTCACGGGCCACTCAGGGCGCCTTCATGTTCGCCGCCGCACTCTTGGCCGTGACCTCCACCATCGCCGCCCGCCAGCCGGCGCCGACCGGCCTCAGCGCAGAGGCCGCGGCCCGCCGCCTCGTGACCGAGGGTCCGAACAGCATCGGCACCGACCAGGGTCGCCACTGGGCCGAGATTTTCGTCGGCCAGTTCCGCAGCCCGCTCGTCCTGGTGCTGGTGGTCGCCGCCGGGATCTCGCATCTCCTCGGGGAGCGGGTGGAGACCGGGGTGATCCTGGTGATCGTGGCGGTCAACGCGCTGCTGGGCTTCGCCCAGGAGTACCGGGCCCAGCACGCGGTGCGCCTCCTCCGCCGGCTGGTGACACGCACCGCCCGCGTGGTCCGGGACGGCAGCCCCAAGGTGGTGCCGGCCGAGTCGATCGTCCGGGGTGACCTGGTGGAGCTGGAGGTCGGCGACCTGGTGCCGGCGGACCTGGTGCTCAGCTCCGCCGACGCGCTGAGCGCCGATGAGTCCGCGCTGACCGGCGAATCGGTCCCGGTGTCCAAGAGGACCGGCGACGCGGCCCGGCTGGGCACCGCGATCGTAAGCGGCTACGGGAGCGGGATCGTGACCGCGACCGGGCGGGCGACTGAGCTGGGGCGGACCGCACGGCTCCTGGAGCGGCGGCCGACGCCCACGGAGTTCGAGCAGGGGATCCGCCGCTTCAGCGACTTCCTCGTGGTCGTCATTCTCGCCCTCACATCCTTCGTCTTCCTGGTGAATGCGGTCGAGGGCAAGGGATGGCTTGACTCCTTCCTGTTCGCGCTCGCGCTGGCGGTGGGCATCACGCCCGAAGTCCTTCCCATCATCGTCACCCTGACCCTGGCCCGTGGCGCTCTGCGGATGGCCCGAAACCAGGTCGTGGTCAAGCGGCTCGCGGCCGTGGAGGACCTCGGCAACATCGACCTGCTCTGCTGCGACAAGACCGGCACGCTCACCACCGGCGAGTTCACCCTGCGGGACTACCACGACATTGCGGGAGCGCGCGACCCGGACGTGCTTCGGCTCGGCGCCTTGGCCGGCGTGCTCGGGCGCGGACGCCCGGGCGGTGCCGACAACCCGACCGACCGGGCCATCTGGCGCTGTGCCCAGCTCGATCAGGACGAGCTTGCCGGCTGTGAGGTGCTGGACCGGAACCCCTTCGATTTCACCCGCCGGCGCGGCAGTGCGCTGCTGGAGTGTCACGGCCGCCGAGTGCTGGCGGCCAAGGGCGCGGCGGACGCGATCCTGCCGGTCTGCGACGGCGTCCGCCGTCCGTCGGGAAAGTCGCCGTTGGGCGAGCCGGAGCGCGCCGACCTGCGGGCGCGGGTGGAGCGCTACGAGGAGGACGGCTATCGGGTGCTGGCCGTGGCCGAGCGCGACCTCGACCAGGCGAGCACCACGGGGGCGGACGAGATCGGGCTCACCCTCCTCGGCTTCCTGCTGTTCATGGATCCGCCCAAGGCGGATGTGGGTGACGCGCTCGCCAGTTTGAACCGCCTGGGGGTGGAGCTCAGGGTCCTGACCGGAGACAGTCCGGCCGTGGCGCGCCGGATCTGCCGGGAGGTGGGGCTGCCGGAAGGGCCGCTGCTCACCGGCCCGGAGCTGGCCTTGGCTTCCGCCGAGGCGCTGCCCGGACTGGCGCTGGGGCACGCGGTGTTCGCCCGGGTGGACCCGGAGCAGAAGCATCGGCTGGTGACCGCGTTGCGGGCCCACGGCCATGTCGTGGGGTTCCTGGGCGACGGGGTGAACGACGCCCCAGCCCTCCGTGCCGCCGATGTCGGCGTGGCCGTGGCGTCGGGAACGGACATCGCCAAGGAAGCGGCGGACGTGATCCTCCTGCAGAAGAGCCTGGCGGTCCTCGCCGGCGGCATCGTGGAGGGGCGGACGACCTTCGCCAACATCACCAAGTACATCCTCAATACGGTGAGCGCCAACTTCGGCAACATGGCCACCGTCGCGGCGGCCTCGCTGTTCCTTCGGTTCATTCCGCTACTCCCCTCCCAGATCCTGCTCAACAACCTGCTCAGTGACCTGCCGCTGCTGGCCATCGCCACCGATCGCGTGGACACGGTTCTGCTGCAGCGTCCGCGGCACTGGCGAGTCGGAGTCATCGCGCGGTTCATGGTGCTCTTCGGGGTGCTGAGCGCCGTGTTCGATCTGCTGCTCATCGGTCTGCTGCTGGCCCGGACCGAGACCCCAACCGCGGTGTTCCGCACCGCCTGGTTCCTGGAATCGGTGCTGTCCGAGCTGCTGGTGACATTCGCCCTGCGGAGCCGGGACACCCTGCTGCGAAGCCGCCCCGGCGCCTGGCTGCTGTGGAGCTCGGTCGCGGCGGGAGTGGCGGCGATCGCGATCGTGGGAACGCCCGCCGGCCGGACCTGGTTCGGCTTCGCCCCGGTCCCCGCCGGCATCGCGCTGATGGTGGCGGGCGTGCTCGCGGCGTACCTGGCGTCGGCGGACCTGCTCAAGCGACGGGTCTTCGGCCGGTTCGAGCTGTAGCCTCAGCGGGGCGGAACGGGCTGGGCGGCCAGCTCCCGGATCAGGGCGACGAAGGCCTCGCGGTCTCGCGGCATAGTGAAGTAGTGATGACAGCCGCTGCCGGCTGCGGCCGTCGCGTCGCCGTGGCGTCCCCCCCGCTGGAGCAGCACGGTATGGGGCGCCTCCGAGCGCAGGCTGAGCCACGACAGTGGCTCGTCCCGTTCGGAGTCGTAACACTCGGCGTCCGCGACGATCACGTCCGGCTGGTCGGCCCGGATTCGGGCGACGGCGAAGAGGGAACACTCCACCACCGTGGTGATCTCCACGCCGGGAAGGTCCGACAGCGCCGTCAGGATGGGCTGAGGATTCGAATGGGGATGGAGCAGCACCAGCAGGCGCACAGGTCCGCCTCGGGTGGAGGCGCGGTGTTCGGAAAGCGGGGGTGCATCCACGGTGTGGTGAATGCCAGGAATCGGCAATAGTACCTAAGCTTAAGCGCCCTACGGGACGCGAGTATGCGTACGGCACCGCACAAGCAGCGCCGTCGCGGTCCGGTCCATGAGCGAAAGCTCCCGGCGGCTTCACCATTTCTTCCCATCACGCGCCGCAGGTTGGTAGCATGACGCGCCCCGATCCTTACGGCCTCGTGGTCATCGCCGGCTCTGCCGGCGCAATCGGGCCGCTCCGCCAAATCCTCTCGGCCCTTCCGGCGGACTATCCGCTTCCGGTGGTCGTGGTGCAGCATCGCAGCGCTCGGCCGCGCGATTTGCTGCCGGATCTGCTCGCCCGCTGGTGCGCGCTGCCGGTCCGGGGGGTGTCCGCCGGCGAGCGGATCACCCCAGGGGCGGTCTATGTTGCCCGGCCCGACCTGCACCTCGTCGTCAACTCCGATCGTACCTTCGGGCTCGAGGACGGGCGCCGGGTCAAATCCCTCCTGTCCTCGGCCAATCTGCTGCTCACAACCGCGGCGGCGGTGCTCGGTCCGGTAATCGGGGTCGTGCTCTCCGGGAGCGGGAGCGGCGCAACCGACGGGGTGCAGGCCGTCAAGGCGGCCGGGGGGACCGTTGTGGTGCAGGACGAGGCCACGGCGGAGTACTTCGACATGCCCCGGGCGGCCATCGCGAGCGGCGCGGTGGACCGAGTGCTGCCGGTGGAGCGGATTGGGCCGCTGCTCGCCGAGCTGGGCAGCCGGGAACGGCCGACGCCCTACTGGAAGGAGCCGGCGTGACCGCCAGAGTGCTGCCGATCATCGCCTCGGCCTTCGTATTCCTGGCCGTGGCCACGACAGGTTGCAGCCGTCAGCCCCATCCCGAAAACGCTACGCCGATCCGGGTCGAGGGGCGCGCGACGGACCGGCGCGTGCTGGAGGGGAGCTGGAGCGGCGAGTTTCGCAACGAGCACA
>DATCWW010000185.1:0-3333 GCA_036566145.1 Gemmatimonadales bacterium | reverse complement strand
AGGGACGCAGGGGCGCGGCGCTACGTGGCCAAAGAGCCCAAGTGGCCGATGGAGGTGGTCAGAAGAATGCCCGACCAGCCCTGAATCCCGCCGCCACCGCGCCCCTGCGTCCCTGCGCCCCTGCGTCTCTGCGCCCCTGCGCCCTCTACCACACGCGCACCCGCTCCCGCGGCTCGAGATACAACCGCTGCCCCAGCGTCACATCGAACGCCTCGTACCAGGCGTCCAGGTTGCGCACCGTGGCGATCCGGAGCTGATCCGGGGTGTGGTTGTCCGAGGCGAGCTGCGCCCGCAGCCCCGCCTCGCTGCTCCGGCTCCGCCAGCTCCGGGCGAAGCCGAGGAAGAACTCCCGGTCTTGCTGCTTCACGTAGGCCGCGTCGGACTGGCGCCGGCCGAGCGCGGCCCGGTGGGCCTCGAAGGCGGCTGTCAGACCGGCCAGGTCGGCGACGTCCTCGATCTGGGTGGCCTTGGCGTCCACCGCCATACCAGGCAGCGGTTGGTAGGCGGCGACCTGCTGCATCAACGGCTCGGCGGCGATGTGGAACCGCTCGATATCCCCCTCGGTCCACCACCGGCGCTCCCGCCGCTCGGCGTCCCACTCCATCCCCAGCAGATCGACGAAATGGCTGACCTCATGCCCGACGATCGCCCCGATGGCGCCGTAATTCGCGGCGTCGGACGCCGCGGGGTCGAACTTGGGCGGCTGGAGCAACGCGGCGGGGAAGTTGTAGGCGTTCTGCTGGAAGATGAGGATCGCCGCCGGCCGGGAGGCCGGCAGCCACCATTCGGTGCGCTCTACCGGCCGGCCCAGGCGCGCGAGGGCTCGGCGATAGTCCCATGCCCGGACCCGCCGCAGGTTGCCCACCGGGTCGTCGGCCTTCACCACCAGATCGGAATAGTCCGGCCACCGCTCGGGGTAGCCGATCCCGAAATACACCGCGTCGAGCCTGGCCAGCGCGGTCGCCCGGGTCTCGGGCGACATCCAGCTCGCCGCCTCGACCCGCTTCCGGAAGGCCGCGATGACGTTGGCGACGATGGCGTGGAGCCTTTCCTTCTGCGCCGGCGCGAAGTACCGCTCGGCGTAAAGCCGACCCACCGCCTCGCCCAGGGCCGCCTGAGTCGCCTCGATCGCGCGCTGGCCACGGTCACCGGTCCCTGCGCCCCCGCGCCCCTGCGCCCCTGCGTCCCCTGCGCCCCTGCGCTCTCCGAGCGCCTCGGCCGCCTCGGCGAAGCCGCGCGGAAGCAGGTCGGCGTAGTCGTGCAGGACATGAAAGCGGAGGTAGTCCTTCCAGACAGCGAGCGGCTGGGACGCGACCAGGCTCGCGAGCCCGGTGACCGCGCCCGGCTGCCACACGCCGAACGAGCCCTGCCCCGCCAGGCCCGCGGCGTCGAAGAAGGCGGACCAGTCCATCCCCGGTGCCCGGCTGGCGAAGTCCGCCCGCTGCCAGAGGCTGTCGGCGTTCTGGTCGTGGGCCGACGCCTCGGCGCTCGCCTGGGTCCGGGCGAGGGCCACCTCCAGGGCCAGGACCGCGCGGGCGCGCTCGGTTCGGTGTCCGAATCCGGCCAGTGCCAGCAGCCGGGCGACGTACTGTTCGTACCCGGCCCGGAGTGACACCTTTGCCGAGTCGGGGCTCAGGTAGTCGTCCCGGTCGGACAGGCCGAGCCCGCCCTGGAGCAGGAAGGCCACCGGCGTCGGCTCGCCCCGGATGCCGGGCTCGACCGAGAGACCAAGGACGTGCGACGAGCGGTAGATGCCCCAGTTGAGCGGGTCCACGTCGGCGATGACGCTCCGCCCGAGGTACCGGGTCAGCCCGGCCTTGTCGCGCAGCAGGTCGATGCTGTCGAGCAGGGGCGCGAGGGGCCGGATCCCCTTGGCTTCGATGGCGGCGGTGTCGAGCCAGGCGGCGCGGAAATCGGCGACCTTCCGCGCCAGCGACCCCGCCGGCGCGGTGGCCGCATCGTCGAGGAGCCGCCCGACCTGCCGCCGAGCCAGCTCGTTGATCTCGTTCCGGGCGGTCCAGCGCTCCGTCCCCGGTGGCAGCGCGGTGGCGGCGAGCCAGTCACCGTTGGCGTAGGCGAAGAAGTCGTCGCCCGGGCTGACGAAATTGGGCGCCTGGGCACTGACTGCCGTGAGCGAGACGGCGAGCAGACCAGCCGCCGTGGTCGTCGGTCGAAGCATGGAAGTCGTCTCCGGAGCGGGAACCGCTCCGAAGCTAGAAGTCCCGATTCCGGCCGGCGCGCCACGGGACGACAATTTTCGGTCACTTCCGGACACCTGCCATGATCCTCCCGGTCGACCAGATCGATCTCCTGTTCGTGATCGCACCGCACGCCCTCCTGCTCGACGTCGCCGGACCGGCGGAGGCGTTCCGGCTGGCCAACTACCACCGCTCGCTCCGGGGCCTTCCCCACCGTTTCCGCCTCCGGTTCGCCGGACCGGCGACGCCGGTCTCGACCTCCGTCGGCCTGGCGCTCACCAATCTCGAGCCTCTGCCCACCGAGCTGACCCGGCCGACCTGGGTGATCCTGGCCGGCCGGCCGACCATACACCTGAGCACCATCACCCCGGAGATCGTCGCGATCGTCGAGTGGCTGCGGCGTCGGCGCGAGGAATTGCGGAGTGAGCAGTCTCCCCACCGTCTGGTGGCGATCTGCTCCGGCACGCTGCTCGGCGCCCGGGCGGGTCTGCTCGCCCGTCGGAGCTGCACCACCCACCATGAGCTGCTGGATGTGCTGCGGGCGACCGCGCCGTCGGCCCGGGTGATCGACAACCGGGTCTTCGTGGTGGATGGACCGATCGCCTCGAGCGCGGGGATCACCGCCGGCATCGACCTGGCGCTGCACCTGATTGCCGAGGAATGCGGCGAGGCGCTCGCGGCCACAGTGGCCGAGGACATGGTGGTGTATTTCAGGCGCACCCCGAGCGACCCGGAGCTGTCGCCCTTCCTGGTGCACCGCCGGCACCTACATCCCGCGGTGCACCGGGTGCAGGACGCCATCCTCAGCCGGCCCTCGGACGAGTGGGACATGGCGAGCCTGGCCTCGGTGGGCCACACCACCGAGCGGCACCTGCTGAGGCTCTTCCGGGAGCACGTCGGGATCGCGCCGTTGCATTATCTCCGCTCCATCCGGCTGGAACGGGCCCGGCAGGCGCTGGAATGCGGGGCGAGCGTCACCCGGGCGGCGGAGTCGGCGGGGTTCAGCTCCGACCAGCAGCTCCGCCGGGCGTGGAGCCGTCAGTGGGGCGGGTCGCCGCGGGATCTGGCGGGGAGGGGCGCTGCTGACGCGTAAGACCGGCGCAGGGGCGCAGGGGCGCAGGGGCGCAGGGGCGCA
>DATCWW010000183.1:0-16912 GCA_036566145.1 Gemmatimonadales bacterium | reverse complement strand
TGACCGACACCCGCTCGTCCTTCCCGTGGATCCGCACGTCGTCGGGGTCGGTGAAGAGACCGCTCATGCCGTAGGTCGGGATCCCCACGGCGCGGAGGAACACCGCGTCGGTGGCGCCCACGTTCATCATCGGGATCACCGACACACCCTCGCCGAATACCTGCGTCGTGACCCGCTCGATGGTGGCCATCATCTCCGCCGGCACCGGGCTCGGCCCCGCGCTCGGCCGGGGGGCGGCGCTCACATGGATCGCCGTGTCGGCCAGTACCCCGATCAGGGCTCGCTCCACCTCACCCACCGTCGTCCCCGGCAGCATCCGGCAGTTCACCGTGGCGGTGGCGTTCTGCGCCAGCGCGTTGCTGGCGTGCCCCGCCGCGAGCTGGGTGGCCACGCAGGTCGTGCGCAGCATCGCGTTGTAGTTCGGCCGGGCCGACAGGATCTTGAGCGCGGCGGGGTCGCTCGGGTTCCGCACGATGGTCCGCATCGCGGCGGCCACCGTCGTGCTCTCCGCTGCCGCCTTCCGCGTGAAGTAGGCGCGGGTGATCTCGTTGAGCTGAGCCGGGAAGGTGTGGCGCGAGAGGCGCACCAGCCCGTTGGCCAGCTGGTAGATCGCGTTGTCCGCGCGGGGCATCCCGGAGAATCCGCCGCGGTTGGTCACGGTGAGGGTGAAGGTGACGGGCACCTTCTCCGCCGCCTGCACGCCGAGGCTCACGGGGCGCCCGTTCTGGAGGTCGCCGTTCGCGCCTTCGTTGATCGCGTAGGCCGCGTCGATCCGCGCCCGGTGGTTGTTCACCAGCCACTGAATGCCGTCCTCGCTGCCGGTTTCCTCGTCGGCGGCCAGGACCAGGATCACCTCGCGGCTTGGCACCCAGCCGCCCTGCCGCGCCCGGATCAGATTGGCCACGAAGATCGCCGCCATCGCCTTGTCGTCGATGGTGCCTCGTCCGTAGAACCAGCCGTCCTTCTCGGTCAGGGTGAAGGGCGGCACGGTCCAGTCCGACGGCAGCGCGGGCACCACGTCCATGTGGGCCATCAGGAGCAGCGGCTTCCCCGCGGCCGGCTGCCGACCCCGGTAGCGCACCACCAGGTTCCCCTGGGTCGGCTTCCCCGGCGGGGTGAGGATCTGCACGTCGCTCGGCGCGAAGCCGATCGAGAGGAATCGCCGCGCCATCGCCTCTACCGCCGGCGCGGTGCCGGTGGCCGAGTCGGCCGTGTTGATTCGGATGAGCTGCTCGTATACGCCCCGGGCGAGCTGCTGGCCGGGGGAGAGGGTGGCGGTGGTCTGGGCCAGGAGGGATCCGGGGGCCAAGGCGAGCAGCGCGACGCTGGCAAGCCGGGCGGGCCTGGGGATCACGAGAATTCTCCGGGTCGGGAGGATGGGTCACGCAATCTGCCCGTGCGCCGCCGCGGTCGCCATCCTCCCGACCGGTGTCGGAGTGGGATCACCCCTTCGTAGCCGGCTCCAGCCGGTAGATTTCCCGGTGCCCGCTGTCGATCAGGTCATGGTACCCTTCCATGAGGCGCTCGAACTCCTTCGTGTCCGCCTCGCTCATCCCCGCGCCCTGCATCATCTTCTCGAACTCGGCCATGCCGGGCATCTCGAACTCGGCGACCAGCGTCCAGTAGCGCACGCCGGTGATATCGGTCATGAGGCGCATGTGGCCCTGGCCGGCGTTGGCCATGATGCGGTTCATCGCCTGAAATTTCTCGAGGAGGGGCCGGACCTTGCCCGGCCGACAGTGGAACACCTCGCGGATCAGCAGCATCGTAACGCTCCGGTGGATAGGAATGGATGATGCCCCTGACGGGGCAGGGCTCCATCTGGAGTCGAACGGCAGGCATGGCATTCGACACAGGAATCCGGCCGGGCACCGCCGCGGTGGCCATCCTGGACGCGTCCCGCGCGGGAGATAATGCGGAGAATCACGAGCCGGCCGGTCATCCGGCTCCCTGCCGACGCTGTCGCATTCCGGCCCGTGCGTACCGGTCGAGCGGCTCATCGCGGGGGCTGAGCCCAGGGGACGCCAGCCTCCGCCAGCGCGGGCGCTTATTTTGCCACAATGGCAGCCCGCATCCTGATCACCATGGACGACCTCGAAACCGCCGTCCCCCTCAACGCCGCGGCGGAGTCCGCCGGGCTCGCCACCGCCATGCTGAGCTCGATGGACGACGCCCGGGCCGCCCTCCGCCGCCAGAACCCCGACCTCGTCGTCCTCACCGGCGCCGTCCACGAGCCCCACTCGGTCCAGCTCGCCGCCATGGCCCGCGACCACGAGATCAGCACCCTCGCCCTGCTCGAGCCCACCGACTCCGAGCGCACCGAGCGGGTCGTCCGCCTCGGCGTCACCGAGACGATGATGAAGCCGGCCCGGCCGGACGAGGTGCTGGAGACCGCTCGCCGCCTGCTCGAGCGCCGAGGCCTCCAGGAGCGCACCGGGATCATCGGCGAGAGCGCCGCGATCCAGGAAGTACTGGTCAAGATCGAGCAGATGGCCCCGGTGAGCAGCACCGTCCTGATCCAGGGAGAGAGCGGGACCGGCAAGGAGCTGGTCGCCAAGGCGCTCCACGACCTCTCCCCCCGACATGGCAAGCCGTTCATCACGGTCAACTGCGCCGCCCTGCCGGAGACCCTGCTGGAGTCGGAGCTCTTCGGCCACGAGAAGGGCGCCTTCACCGGCGCCGCCGAGCGGCGGCTGGGGCGGTTCGAGCTGGCGGACACGGGGACGATCTTCCTCGACGAGATCGGCGAGATCGCCCCGGCCACCCAGGTGAAGCTCCTCCGGGTGCTGGAAAGCCGGACCTTCTTCCGAGTCGGCGGGACGGTGCCGATCAAGGTGGACGTCCGGGTCGTCGCCGCCACCAACCGCGCGCTCCGCGAGGCGGTGGCGCTGGGCGAGTTCCGGGACGACCTGTACTACCGGCTCAACGTGCTCAACATCTACCTCGCCCCGCTCCGCGAGCGGCGGGAGGACATCCCCATCCTGGTGCGCCGGTTCATCCGGGAGTTCGCCAAGGCCCAGGACCGCACCTTCCGGGGGATCACCCCGGAGGCGTTGCAGCGCCTGGTGAGCGCCCCCTGGCCCGGCAACGTCCGCCAGCTCCGGAACCTGGTCGAGAGCATGGTGGTCCTCGCCCCCGGCGCCGAGATCCGCGCCGCCGACATCCCGGCCGACGTGCTCGAGGGCCCCGGCACCCTGCTCCCGGTCCGGCTGCCCCAGGCGGTGCAGGGGCAGGGCGGGGGGTTCGGCGGCCACGAGCTGGAGTTCATCCTCCGGAACCTGGTCGAGCTCAAGATTCAGGTGGAGGAGCTCCGCCGGCGGATCGACGACCACCCGCCCCAGCGGGTGCAGGTCATCGACCTGGGCGACCACGGCACGGTGGACGTGTTGCCGGAGAACGACAAGGATGGGGCGTCCCCCGTGGTATACCGGACGGGGATGACCATGGCCGAAGTGGAGAAAGCCGCCATCGAGGCGGCACTTAGGGAGCACCGGGGGAACCGCCGGCGGGCTGCCGAAATATTAGGCATCGGCGAGCGGACCCTCTACCGGAAGATCAAAGCCTATCGGCTGGAATAGTTTAGCCACCGGCGCGCAGTTTGCTGCCGGCCGGCTAAATCCAACTGTCTTACTGTTTTACATCACCCCTCCCTATTGACACCGCCCGGACTGGCCGTCAAATTGCAGACGGATACCCCCGTCCACTCCCTGGCCCGGTCACTTGAACTTCGTCATAGACGCAGAGCAGTGCGTTGCCTGCTTGGCGTGCGTGCGAGTCTGTCCGACCGATGCGGTGGCGGTAGCGGGCGACGAGCCGCTGCTTCTGCAGATCGTGGACGAGGCCTGCATTCGCTGCGGCCAGTGCCTGCCCGCGTGCCCCCATGGCGCGGTGCGGGTCAGCGGCGAAATTGGCAGGGCCCTCGCCATCGCCTCCCAGGGCGATGGCATTCTCATCCTGAGTCCGGAGGCGGCGGCCCACTTCTACCCCGCCACTCCCGAGCAGGTGATCAACGCCTGCTATGCCGCGGGCTTCCGTTCGGTGACTCGTGGCGTCATCGGCGACGAACTCGTTGCCGCGGAATACCTTAAGATCTGGGCCGACGAGCCCTGGGGCACCCTCATCCGCAGCACCGATCCGGTGGTGGTGGACGCGGTGCGGACCCAGTACCCCGAGCTCGTGCCCTACCTCGCGCCGGTCACCATGCCGCCCATAGCGGAGGCGCGATACCTGCGGTCGCTCTACGGGTCGGGGCAGCGCATCGCGTATGCTGGTGTCTGTCCCCCGGTCCACGCTTCCGATCTCGATGCGGCAATCACCTTTTCCGATCTGGAGCAGCTGTTCCGGATCCGTGGGGTGAGCGTCCCGGAGCAGCCGGTGCTGTTCGGGCGGGTGCCGGAGGAGCGGCGCCGCTACCTGAGCACCGCGGGCGGGCTCCCGCTGGAGCTGCTGGAGGAGTCGCGCTACTCGAGCCGCCGGTTCCGCAAGATCCGCGGGCTGGACGCCCTCCGGGCGGTGGCCCGCGCGGTGGCGGTGGACCGGATCGACCTCGGCTTCGTGGACATCCTGAGCAACGAGGGCGGGCTGGACCACCCGCTGAGCGGGCCGCGGGAGGAGCTGTACTGGCGGCGGGAGCTGGTCGCCAGCACCGAGGCGCCGAGGAGCCGGTTCCCGGTGGTGGACAGCGCGGTGGTGGCGAGCGTGGGCGCGACCTTCACGATCAAGCCTCGGCGGGTCCACCCGGACCCCGAGGCGGTCGGGCAGATTCTGGAGCAGATCGGCCTCGGTCCCAACGGGAAGCACTGGGACTGCCGGGCCTGTGGGTTCGACACCTGCCGTGGCTTCGCCGCGGCGGCGGCGGTGGGCAGGGCCTCGATGCGGCAATGCGCTCCCTACCAGGAGCGGCGGGCCGACGAGGCGCTTCGGGCGGCGGCGGTGGATACCATGACGGGCCTGAGCACGTACCGGGTGCTCCGCGACCGGCTGGCGTTCGAGGTGGAGCGGTGCAAGCGCAGTCACGAGGGGTTCGCGGTCCTCTTCCTGGATCTCGACCGCTTCAAGGAAGTGAACGACCTGTACGGCCACGAGGCGGGGAACGACATCCTCCGCGCGGTGGCCGACGAGATACGCAGTGCCGTGCGTGCGTCCGACGTGGCGGCCAGGTACGGCGGCGACGAGTTCGTGGTGATCCTGACCCGGACCGATCTGCAGGGCGGCGCCCGGGTGGCCGAGGCGCTCCGGGCCGGGATCGAGGGGGTGGGCCGGCGGCTGGGGTATCCCGCCGGGCTCATCACGGTGAGTGTCGGGCTGGCCCAGTTCGATCCGGGCCACCCCAACGAGGGCGACCTCCTGGTCGCGGCCGACCGCGCGCTCTACCGCGCCAAGGCCGGCGGCCGGAACGCGGTCGCGTAGTGGGAGTTCCACGACTTCACGGCAAAGGCACTCATATCGTGACCGGATTCAGCGCGAGGCCCGGCAACATGACCACCAGCGGCAGTCCGATCCCGCCAGCGCAGGGCAGCGAGCGCCGGAGCTCGGGCTCCCAGGAATCGATCCCCGATCCGTGGGGGGTCCGCCGGGCGGAGAACCTGCTCACCAGCCTGGAGGGGATCCTCTCGGCGCGGGTGGTGACCACGCCCCTGGGCGAGGTGAGCGAAGTCCACATCCTGGCCCAGGCGGGGTTGGCGCCCAAGCAGCTCGTGCGGAACATCGAGAGCGCGCTCTTGGCGCAGCTCGGATTGAAGGTCGACCATCGCCGGATCAGCATCGCCCAGACGGCGGACGTCAAGCCGATCGAGGCGCTGGAGCGGGACACCGTGCGGGACAAGGTGCTCCAGCGGGGGGTGCTGTACGAGAGCGTGAGCGTGGCGCCGGGCAAGCGGCCGCACCGGCTCTCGATCACGGTGACGCTGTCGTTCCGGGGGGCGACGGAGACGGCGGAGGAGGAGATCAGCGACACCCCGCGGAGCCGGGTCGAGGGCTCGGCCAAGGCGGCGGTGACGGTCATCGACCGCCTGCTCAGCGACTTCTCGGTGGCGCTCGAGGGGGCCAAGATCGTGGAGGCGTTCGACCGGAACTTCGCCTTCGTCGGGGTGCAGGGGCTGGGCGGGCGGGAGAGCCTGCTCATGACCGGCACGGCGGAGATCAAGGAGAGCGCGGAGCGGGCGGCGGTGTTCGCGGTGCTGGATGCGACGAACCGGTGGACGGAGGCGCGTCGGCCGGGTTGAGGCAGGGCAGTCCGTTGGTGCAGGTGCTGGGTACCACCTGAAGACGATTTTTCCTGATAACCGAGACTATAGGAGGGTACGCTCGTGGGCGTGCCCGGCTCTGGTCGGATCGTGTCACGGACGCGGTGCGGGTAGCAGCGGGCACACCATCAGGTAGAGAGGAAAACAGAGGCAAGGGGATCCCGGTCTTCGTGGGTGCAGGACAGTGGGTGTGGTACCTAGCGGAGACTAGCGGACAGTTGATAAGCGGAGCGTCTGGTGGGTCGTAGCGAGACCTGCCCTTCCCGAAGTTTTTTCTGGTCCCTTGGGAGGTGACGCTCATGTTGAAAGTCGACTGGCTCGCAGCTGTTGCCGCGTTCTTGTTTGGTTCGTGCATCAAGAGCGACGGCATGAATTGGTCATAAGGCAGAACGGCCGGGAATCCCTTACCTCTACCTATGCATAAGACTCTGGCGATACGTGTTTACGTCTGTGGTGTGGCCGCTGTAGCTGCCGCATCTGTGGCTGCTATATCGGCCTTCAAGCTGCCCTTCCCAGGCTGGTGGCCGCTCGGCACATTCATTTTCGTCGCCAGTTTTCTCGAAAACCTGAATACACGGCTTCGCCTCGCGGCAAGCGGGACGACCTCATTCATCATTCACATGGCCGCGGCCCTCCTTTTCGGAGGGTGGTGGGCGGCTGCGATCGTAGCGGTCTCGACCCTACTTGGTCAACTAATCATCTCAAATCCACCCATTAAGGTGGTGTTTAATGTTTCTCAGCGGACTCTTAGCATCTGCGTCGCTGCACTCGCTTATCAAGGCTTAGGGGGACGGCTCCCACCCTCTTACCTAGCCGGAGAAGTGCTCGCATCAGCTGGTGTTCAACGGGACATCGCCCTGTTCTTCCTGTTCGCAGCAGTGTACTTCCTGGTCAACGCAACTGCCGTGAACGGCGTGGTTGTCCTGAGTTCTGGTCGATCGTTCAGGGAGGCTTGGAATCTCAATACGCGTGGGATCCTGGCGTACGATCTAGGAGCAAGCGGAATCGCCCTGATGGTAGCCTGGCTATACGCGCGCTTTGATGTCTGGCTGGGGTTTGGTTCGCTCGGTCTTCTCGCGGTTATCGTGCCGATTGGTGCGGTCCGTCATGTTTATACTCTCTACCACAGTCTTGAGGACAGCGGCCAAGAACTCCTGCAGGTTATGGTGAAGGCTATCGAGGCACGCGATCCGTATACTTCCGGCCATTCGCTTCGCGTCAGCGAGCTCTCGCGAGCAATAGCTGTCGAGCTGGGTTTGTCCGCCCGCGAAATCGAGCAGGTCGAAACAGCGGCACTCCTGCACGATGTCGGAAAGATTCATGAAGAATTCGCACCTCTTCTGCGAAAGGAGAGCCGCCTAACGCCGGAAGAAACTGCCCTGATGCAAACGCACTCAACGAGGAGTGCGGAGCTTGTCGGGATAATTTCCAAGTTCCGCGGCTTTATTCAGGACTCAGTACGCCACCATCATGAACGATGGGATGGACAGGGTTATCCCGCTGGGCTAGCGGCAAAAGCAATCCCATTAGCAGCAAGGATTATCCTAATTAGCGATACGATTGACGCGATGACCACTGATCGTCCGTACCGGAAACGGCTTAGTCTGGATGTGGTCATCGCGGAGCTGCAGAAGTGCAAAGGCACCCAGTTCGACCCTGAGTTGGTCGAAGTCACTGTTTCCTCTGTGGCCGTGCGGCGCCTAATCGCTGGTACCAGTACAAACGCACTCGAAGATACTGGTCCGACTCGCTCAAGACGGGTTAGCTGGCCAGGAACGGCGGCCTTATGGAAGACAGGGAAGATCTAAAGCTAAGTCCTTCTCCTCTTCCTCACCTGATCTCTTAATCAGCCGGTCCGGGTTCAAGGTCGTGGATGTGGTGTGTGGTAATTCTTCACTGGCATGCAGTCACCAGGGAGGACTAATATCTCCCCCTAAGCCGGGGCCACGGACCCTCGGATCAGTGCCGTCTAGGTCTGTTCCGTACACCTCCGTGTCCAGGCATTGCAAGCCACCCAACAGCACCGGCTGACCATTCGCACTCCCCGAGGGTGTGGCTGTCGTATAGCCAACTGTGACCGACTAGCGGATCGTCCCGCGGGCGGCCAGTTTGGACGGTATGGGAAGCGACACCTTTCGTTGCCCGCAATGTGGTCGCGTGCTGGCGCTTGCCGACGACACCTACAACCCCGACACCCGGACCTGCCGGGCCTGCGGTCGGGGAGAGACGCCACCGGTGCCTGAGGAGCGCACCGACGCCAGGAGCGCCTCCGACGTGGCCCAGACCGAACCCGAGGTCCTGGCCGGTGGCGTCGACCCGGCGCAGTGGACCCAGCCCACCCAGGAGGAGTTCGCCCCCCCCAAAGTATCCTGACCGGCATCTGCCCAGACCCTATCTATTTCCTGCGGTTGGAGTAGGTTTACACTTGCCACACCGAAGGATCTCCCGCCACGGCCGGCCGTCTCCGCCGGACCTAAGGTCTCCAAATGTCGGCCCAGCGATCCGTTCTCTCCAGCGAGGGGCGGCGCATCGTGATTTGCGACTACAATGCCCTGTTGCTGTCGGTCACCGGGCTCTTGCGTATGAGCCGCTACTGCGTGTTCCAGGCCCATGACGGCCACGCCGCCGAAGAGCTGTGCGTCGAGTTGCCGGACATCGCCCTGCTCGTGCTGAACACCTACGGGACCGGGATCCACGTCGGCGATCTGATCCGTCGGGTCCGCGTCGCCAAGCCGGGCCTCCCGGTTCTTCATATCGGCTCGACCATTCCCCATGGATTGCCGAGCGATGTTCCCACCCTGGACGAAACGTTTACTCCCGATCAGCTCCTCGTGGCGGTGGGCGCGCTTATCGAGCGGCGGCGGGGACCACGGAGTACGGGTGACCTGCGGGTTGCCTTCTCGCCCCGCGCGGACGTTGGTGGAATGAGAAGCGGCCAGGCGTCCACCACGACCCTGGCCAACGCTGGACGGCGACTATGACGCAACCGGTCCGGGAAGCGGCACTCAAGCCACAAGCATCCAATGCCTACCCGTACCTCCCGGTCCGGATGTGGACCAGCGCGGGCCGACTCGCTGCCCTTGTGGGCCGGTACGACGGCGAATGGGTCCAAGCCTCGGGTTGTGCTCACAGAGTCTTGTCCGACGCCGACTTCGTGTTCCGCGACCTCGGGAATCGGCCGTCGACCGTTCCGTGAACTTCCGTGTCCAGGCATTGCAAGCCGCCTAAACAAGCCCATGTGAGCACAAACGCAAGCAGCCTGGCGTCGGCAGCCAGGCTGTTGGTGTTTAATCAGATCGTCGCTGTGCTTATGGGACGGCGCTCAGCGTGACGGTCGGCGGCGGTTCTCCGGCCGCTGGCCATCCACGGCGGCATCGCCGCGCCGTCACCTCCAAGGCGGTCCCTCTCGACGAGGCGATGTCCCGGCACACCGCCGCCAGCGCCTCGCGGTCCCGGCCGTGCACCGCGACCCGCGCGCCCTCCCAGCGAACTGCCGGCCGATCGCGGCCCCGATACCTCGCGAGCTGCCGGTGACGAGGGCAATGCGTCCTTGCAGACGAGCGGTCATTGTCGTAAGCAGCGAAATACGGCCTGGGGTGCGGTGACAGTGGTCACGGGCTCATGGGCTGTATCCTCTGCACCGTGGATGCGAGCCCTCATGGTCGCGAGCGGCCCTATGTCGCACACGGGAGGGCCCTGAAACCAGGCATCGACCAGCGGGCGCCCGGACAAGCTCGAGGTGGACGAGGACGGCGGGAACAGCGCTGAGTAGCGTCACTCTTGTCAGCGACACAGCCGGATGCGCACCGACCGCGTCCGGCTGTTGCGTTCCGCCGCCGTGCTCCGACCCTGTTTACCCCACGACCACACGTCCTGTCATCGGCGCATGGATGCTGCAGCGGTACGAGTACGTTCCCGCTTTCGTAAAAGCTATTTGGTGTACTGAGGAGCCCTAACATGAGATCCCCCATCCCGACACGCAGCAGCCACGGCCGCCCATGTCGGGTTTTGGGGGCGGTTCCCGCGTGTATCACTGGAGGCAGCGGAAACCACCTTGTACCGACGTTAGGAGGGCACTATGCGGAACACCTTCTTCCGGCTCGCGGCCGGCCTTTCCTTTCCGGTCCTTCTCGCCGGCGCGGCCGAGGCCGCGGCCGCGCAGGACCGAGTCGTGATCACCGCTCCGGAGCTCGACCGCAGCGGGGCGTCCACCGTCTACGGCGCCATCCGCCGGCTTCGACCTCAGTTGCTTCGGGCCCGACCCTCCGGCTCCCTGCTGTATTTCTCGGAACGGAGACCGGTCGTGGCCGTGAACGAAGAAATGAAGGGGGGCCTGGAGGTGTTACAGGACATGCCGGTCGGTGAGGTCGCGCTCGTGGAATACCTTGACGCGCGCGGTGCAAAGCAGCGCTACGGCATCGAAGTCGCCGACGGGCTCGTGCTGGTCGTGAAGGCGCCGGCGCTCGCCGACGCCCCCAGCCCGCGGTAGGAACGGGGGTCCCCCATGCGCCGGGTCGCGTCACCGCTCCTGATCGGCGGCGCACGGCTCGGCGCCTGCCGGCTGGGGACCGGCGTCGCTGCGAGCCTCAGGCCTCCAT
The DNA here is from genome assembly GCA_036566145.1 of Gemmatimonadales bacterium. Classification (GTDB taxonomy): domain Bacteria; phylum Gemmatimonadota; class Gemmatimonadetes; order Gemmatimonadales; family GWC2-71-9; genus CAVVWJ01. The sequence continues at coordinate 6,069 of DATCWW010000183.1, read as the reverse complement.
CCGGCATCCGCGGGCCCGACACGTACTTAGGCACCCTCGACACGGCCATGGGTGGCCCGAATGCGTGGGTAGGCGACTTCGATGCGGGAGTATGCGGTCTCGACATTGTCATGCTGCTGCCTGCATGTCGCGTTTGATCACCAGGCCCCCCCACCAGGCGTCACTAGCCGCGCCGGACTGTCGCACTCGAACCGGAGATGCTGCAACGCACGTCCGTCACTGGCGACAGCGTCTCCTCCCGGCATCCCGGTGGTGGCGCTTGGAGCCGAAGACGGGTGAGGGAGACCGACCGGGATCGGCGCGTAACCGGGTAGCCCACTCCGCGAGTATCCCATGCGCCACCCGCTCTACACCATCGACTGGTCCCGCGGCAGGGTCGCCTGGCTGGTCCTTCGACCGCTGGGCGAGCTGAGCGTCGCCTCGGCCCTGGAGGCGGCCGCCGCGCGCCTCCGGAAATCCGATGCCGGGGTGAAGCCGGACCCTGGCGGCGGAACGCTCCACTTCTGGTGCGTCTCCCGCACCAGGCGAAGCTGGCTGGCCTGCATCTCGAACGGCCGGGTGGACGCGGCGCCGGTCGGTGACCAGCTCAGCGTCACGGTCGGGGCCGGTCTCCGGCCGGTGGCCATCTACGGCACCGTCGCCGCGCTCATTGGCACCCTGCTGAGATTCCCTTCCACGTGGGTCATCGGGTTCGTCGTCTTCATCGCGGGAGGCAACTACCTCTATGCCCACTTCGGCCTGCTGCGGGTGGCGGAGGCCGTGCTCCACGCCGCGACGGCGAAGCGCGCCGCCTGAGCTGGCGTGTATCTTCTTCATCGTGAACGCGAGCCCGCCCTCGTCGCGAGCGGTCGATCGGATCACCGCCGGCGGCCTGCTGGTCGGCGCGGGGTTCGGGCTGGCCGGCACCCTGGTTGCGTCGCCCACGCTGCAGGCGTCGCTCTGGGCGATCGACAGCGTCGGCCTCGTCCTCGCCACGACGCTCCTGGCGATCAAGTGCGCGCGGGCGGGAGCGGACCTGGTCGCCGGCGGCTTCCTGGTCTTCGCGATGGGCGAGAGCGTCCTGTTTTCCGGCACCGCCGCCGGGCCGAGCGGCAGCGTCCCCGCGTTCGCGGCGGGCGCTGCGTTGTGGGCGACGGCCCTCGTGATGATCAGCGCGCCGCGGCTGCTGCCGCTCTGGCTTCGGGCGCTGGGCATCGTCGCGGCGGTGCTGTTCGCGGTGACGGCGGCGCGCCTCTTCGCCGGTGAGCCGCTGCTGCCCACCTCGGCGCCGTTGCCGTTCTTCGCCTATCCGTTCCTGGTCGCGAACCTCCTCGGCTGGGCCTGGACCCTATGTCGCACACGCTGAAGGTCATCGCCGGCGGTCTGGTGCTCCTGGGCCTCTTCCTCCTCGGCGGGCGCCTGCTGAGCGCCAGCGCCCCGGCGCCCGGCATGGCCGGCGCGGTGCGCTGGTTCATCCCCGTCTGGCTGGTCGCGGCGGCGGTGAACATGTGGATCGGGGTGACCCGGGCGGGCTACTCGGTCGCGGAGGAAGCGCCGATCTTCCTGATCGTCTTCGCGGTGCCGGCGGCCGTGGCGCTGCTGGTGGCCTGGGCCCTGACGAGGTAACGCGTGGTTGCGGCCGGCCGCCTGACCAGAGAAGGCACCGCGCTGCGAAAGTTCGCGCTGAGCTACCCCGAGGCGACCGAGGACATGCCCTGGGGCCACCACGCCATCTTCTCGCTCTCCGCCAAGCTGCCGTCCTCCGGAGGCGTCGCCCTCAAGCTCCCGTTCGCCTCGCCCACCGAGTACGGCCTGGGACGGAGCGGCTGGGTCACCGCCCGCTTTGCCCGCGGCGCTCGAGTCCCGCTCGACGTGCTGCGGCTCTGGGTGGATGAGAGCTACCGGGCGATCGCCCCCAAGCGACTGGTGGCGCAGCTCGGGCCGGACCTCCCGCGGAAGGGCCGCAACTAGACCTGGGCCGTTCTGCCTATTGAACGCCGCTCGACCGGCGCCCTCGGCCGGTGCATCTTTCGGGCGGACCTCCCTTCGAGGCATCCGTCCTGCATGCGCACATTTCCGGGCAGACTCGCTGCCGTGGTGCTGGCCGCCATCCTGGGGCCGGGCTGTGCCGCCGCGCCGCCCGCCTCCGAGGCGAAGCCGTCCCGCTCCTACATCTACACCTGGGCCGGCGACGACGACCGCCGAGCGGGGGACAGCGATTTCCTCGCCGCGATCGACGCCGATCCCGCGAGCCCGACCTACGCCCGGGTCGTGGCCACCGCGCCGGTCCGGGCGGTGGGGACCATGCCCCATCACACCGAGCTGGCCATGCCGGGCGGGGGCGCCTGGCTCTTCGCCAACGGGTTCATGTCGGGCCGCACCTTCCTCTTCGACCTGGCCGACCCCCTCCGGCCGAAGCTCGCCGCCACGGTGGACAGCGTCCCGGGCTACGCCAAGCCGCACAGCTTCTGGCGGCTCCCCAACGGACGGGTGCTGGCGACGCTGCAGTTCGGCGACGGGAAGCAGCCGGGGAATCCCGGCGGCGTCGCGCTGCTCTCGTCCCGTGGTGAGGTGTTGAAGACGGCGAGCGCCGCCGACCGGCGCTTTCCCGGCGCCGCGATCCGGACCTACTCGCTCGACGTCGCGCCGGCGGCGGACCGGTTCATCACCACCAGTGCGCCGATGGATGGGGGCAGCAGCGCCGACGTGGTCCAGGTCCGGCGGCTTTCCGATCTGACGGTGATCCGGACCCTGCCGCTCCCGGAGAGCGTGCCCGACTCGACCTTTCACTGGCCCTTCGAGGTCCGCTTCCTCCCGGGAGATTCGACCGCGCTGCTCAACACCTGGTACTGCGGGTTCTATCTCCTCTCCGGCCTGAAGGGGAAGGAGCCGCGACTCGAACATCTCCTGTCGCTGCCGCCGCCCGGCAACCGCGGCTGCAGCGTGCCCCTGCTGGCCGGTCGCTGGTGGATCGTGCCGGTCGCACGGGCGCACCAGTACCTGGTCTACGACGTCTCGGATCCCCGCCGGCCCCGGCAGGTGCAGGCGGTCGCCACCGACACGACCTTCCGGCCCCACTGGATCAGCCGGGAGCCCGGGTCGGACCGCCTGGTGCTCACCTCGGGCGCGGTGGACCACCGGGTGCTGCTCGCCCGCTTCGACACCGCTACGGGGCGGATGGCGTTCGACTCCACCTTCCGCGACCCCGGCAGCGCGCGGCCGGGCGTCTCCTTCGACCGGCCCGACTGGCCCCATGGCCGGTCGGGCAGCGCCATGCCGCATGGCGCCGTCTTCAGCGCCGGGCCGGCGGCTCCGGGGTCGTGACCATGGCGAAGATTCTGGTGATCGACGACGAGCAGGCAGTGCGCGATTCTCTCGCGAAGATCCTGCGGCGCGAGGGACACGAAGTCGTTGCCGCCGCCGATGGGGATGAAGGGCTCCGGGTCTGGCGCGAGCGCGGGGCGGCGGTGGTGATCCTCGACATCCACATGCCCAAGTCCGACGGGATCGAGACCCTGGTCCAGCTGCGCGCCCTGCGGCCGTCGCTGCCGGTGATCGTCATCTCCGGCGGCGACCAGACCCACACCCTGGGACTCCTGGGCGACGCCAAGTTGCTCGGCGCCGTGCGCACCCTGGCCAAGCCGTTCTCGCTGAGCGAGCTCACCGCCGCGGTGAATCACGCGCTCGGCACCGGGGACGGCCAGGCCGCGGGCTGACCCTACATCGGCCGCTTCTCTTTCTCCTTGGCCTGCGGCATATCCTCGCATCCCGGCACGGCCCGGGGATCCCCTTCCTCAACCCTGCGCCCCTGCGTCCCTGCCTCCCTGCGCCCGATCAGCTCAAAACAGAACGTCACCTTGTCCGCCACCTTCACCGTCCCGCCCGGCCCGCCGCTGTACGGCTCGATCCCGAAGTCGGTCTGCTTCGCGCTGAACGTTCCCACCGCGCGGATCGAATCCGGCCCGATCGTCACCTCCGCCGTCACCGGCACCCGTCGGGTAGTCCCGGCCATCGTCACCCGGAGCGGGAACGACATCTTCCCGCTCCGCGCGTCCAGCGACTCCGCCGCGAACCGCATCTCGGGGTAGCGGTCCACGTGCAGGACCTCGGTGCGCATGGACTCGGTGACCTTCCTGATCTCCTCCGTGTCGGGCGGCGTGAGCACCTCGAGGCTGTCGGTCGGCAGCGTGAGGTGCAGCGAGGAGGCGGCCCGTCCCGGGCGGTAGACCAGCTCACCGCGCACGGCGTGGGCCTGGATGACGTGGGGGTGCCCGGCGAATCCCAGGAGTCCCGCCTTGCCGGTCTTCACGACCAGGCGGCTGGCGGGGTCCAGCTGGTAAACAGTGGAATCCGGGCCGGCGGGGGCCTGGGCCCAGCCGGCAGCGGCGGGTACGGCAGCGAGCAGCGAGAGCGAGAGGAGGATGGCTTCCGTCATGCACTGAGATCCGGGAGCAGGATGATTGTTTTCTGCGTGAACAATACGCGAACCGAGCCCCGGGAGCCGACGCGCCCGGCGACTTGGTGAGATCCCTCACCTTCCCGGAAAGGCACGGGTACTAGACTCGTCCAGGTGGGCCGGCCCAGGATGTACCATTCCGTACGGAAGCAAGGCTGGTGAGCATGCCGCAGGATCAAGCCACATCGCCGCAGGATCGAGGCACACCGCCGCACGACACGATCAGCGCATTGGGCGTCGAGCTGCTCCGGCTCAACCTGAACGCCTACCGTCTCGGACATCACGGGTTGGCCCACCATCTGCTGAGTGCCGCACTGCACTGCGCCCAGGCAAGCGGTGACCGTGTCCTCGCCGAAGGGATCCGGCAGCGCGCGGAGGATCAGCGCAGCGAGCTGAAGCGGTCGCCCGTGGCCGGTCGGGGCCCGTTCGAGGGGACGCGGGATCGCGGCATCGTCACGATGTTCGACAGCGTGGCGGTCATGGCCGCGTCGGTGAGTCAACGGCTCCAGCCGCGTTCCTCGCCGGGGATATTCGTTAGGCGGGTTAGACGGATTCCGTGAGTCACCCGGAGCGCCCCGACCGGGCACTCCTCGGGGAGTCTACTCCGCGCGCCCTCCCGGCGTGGTGATCTCGTCGAGCACCATGGATCCGAGGCAATCGACGAACGCATGGCATCGGTTCCGGACGGACGCGAGCGGGTACCGGCCCAAGGCGGACGCGGCTATGCTCCGGAAACCCCGACGGAGCCCCCATGCGCCGCCGAACCCACATCGCTCTCCTCGTCCTGGCCTCCCTGGCCGCCGCCTGCGGCGACTCGGGCGGCCCCGACTCGGGTCCGCTCCCCAATGACGCCACAGACGCCGTCGGGCTGACCCTGCGGGACGAGGTCGAGGCGTCGCTCGACGCGCTGACCGTGCCCACCCAGCTCGCTCCCTACGGCGTGGTCGTGGATCAGCCCTGCGCCGCGCCGTCCGACCCGGAGGACACCGACGGCGACGGCGTCCCCACCAGCGCCGAGTACATCATCACCGCGCCGCCGTGCCGGTTCGAGGACATCCGCAACACCACTCTCGACATGGTCGGCCGGCTGCAGATCGCGGATCCCGAGCCCGGCGCCGGCGGCGCCGGCTTCGACTACAACGGCACCCTGGTGAACCTGCGGAGCTCCTTCCGGGGGACGGACGCCGACCACAGCTACTCGGTCACCCGGAACGGCGCCCGGGCGCTCACCGGCAGCACCGCCGGCCTCGAGCTGGCGGCGGACCTGCAGCTCCTCCGCACCTTCCCCGGCCTGAGCGATGCCGCGGTGGACGTGCAGTGGACCGTGTCGTTCGATCCCGACACGCCGCTCCAGATCAACCATGCGCTCCCGCCCGGAGCGCTCGCGGTGGCCGGCACGATGGACTGGCTCCGCGGCACCGAGAGCTTCGCGCTCACCGTGAGCACGCCCGAGCCGCTCCACTTCGACGCCACCTGCGACGCGGCCCAGCGCTTCGACGCGGGCGAGATGCACGCCGCCGGGACCTTCGGCGATCTCACCGGCTACGTGCGGGTGCGCTGGGCGGACTGCGGCGACGAGCCCAGCATCGACTTCGTCGAGGGCGGCGGCGCGTAGAGCTTGACAGCGTCCACCG
>DATCWW010000164.1:0-2898 GCA_036566145.1 Gemmatimonadales bacterium | reverse complement strand
CTGCCCAGCCGGCGACGCCGACCACGCGGCCGCGGCGCTGGTCTGCGCGCGGGCCGGCGCCGGGAGCATGGCGAGGGCCAAGAGCAGCGCCGGCAGGTACCACCTGGGCGCGGAGGTCATGAAATCTCCTGAGACGAGCGTACCCCTACAGTGGGGCAGGACCGCGCGGGGGCACAATCCGCAACTTGCGGACAGTGTCAGGAATCTCGGCGGGACAATCGGTGCAGTGCGGTGGGGTCCGGCGGAAGTCACCGGGGAGGTGGTGATTAGCCGAGCGCGGAGGGTGTCATCTGCAAGTCATGTCACAGGGCCGTGTCGGTCACATGAGCCGATACTTGGGCCCGCTGCCGCCCTCGCGCGGCGTCCACCGAGGGCCCAGCACATCGGTCGCCTTGCAGTCCACGCAGTTGGGCGGATTGACCCGGAGCTCGTCACCGACCCGCTCGTACACGCCGGCGGGGCATAGGTGGCTGTAGAAGTCGGCGACTTCGGCGCTCACGTCGGGCCCGACCAGGAGATGCGAGGGAATGGTGTCCCGGGTCGCGTTCCCCGACTTGAAGACCGCGTCGAGCTTTCCCACCGTGAGCTTGCCGTCGGGCGCCATCGGCTCGGCCGGGGCGACGTGGCGGGGCGTGGCCGCGTCCTCGGGCATCTCGATCCGGGCGCTGGGGAATCGACCGCTGGTGAGGGTCATCAGTCCGGCCTTGAAGCCGCCGACGTAGAGCCCGTCCTTGAACGCCAGGCGCATGTTTCGGGTGCGGTGCAGGTCGGCCACGATGTAGCTCTCGTCCACCATGCGGTCGTAGGCGGCGAGTCCCGACCGGGACGTATCGCCCCGCTTGAGACCCTCGAAGATCGCCCGAGCGGCGTAGATCCCCGATTGCATCGCGTAGTGGATGCCCTTGAGCGAGGGCACGTCCACGAACCCCGCCGCGTCGCCGGTGACGAGTACCCCATCGCCGCAGCGACGCTCCGGGAGGGCGTAGTAGCCACCCTCGGGAATGGTCTTGGCTCCCCATTCGAGCAGCTGCCCGCCGTCGAGATACGGGCGGATGAGCGGATGGAGCTTGAAACGCTGGAGCAGGTCGTGCACGTCGAGCGCGGCCTCGTGGTAATCGAGGCCCACGACGAGCCCGATCGCCACCTGCCGCTCGCCCAGGGGATAGAAGAAGCTCCCGCCGAAGGCGTCGTGGGGCAACGGCCAGCCGAGAGTATGGATGACCCGGTCGAGCGGCCGGGCGCTCTCCCAGACCTCCTTCACGCCGAGGGCAAAGAGTGAGGGATTCTGCGAGCCCACCTGCTGCCACTGGCGCCAGGCCTGCGTCAACAGTCCGCGCGTTCCCTCGGCAAGCACGGTGACCCGGGCCGTGAGGTCGGTCGGCTCGGTGTAGTCGCCGGTGCGGCCGCCGTCGCGGGTGAGTCCGGACGGCGTGGTCCGCACGCCGCGCACCGCGGATCCTTCGACCAGGAGAGCGTCCACCGGAAAGCCGGCGAAGAGATTGACGCCCAGCTCCTCGGCCCGCTCGCCCAGCCAGCGCACGATTTCGCAGATCGAGGCCGTGTAGTAGCCCGCGTTGTGCATCGTCGGCGGGGTGGGCAGCCGCTGCGCCCGGCCTTCGGTCATGAAATACACGGCCTCCCCCGCCACCGGCTGGCGGAAGGGGAAGTCGCTCGGCGCGCGATCGGGAAAGAGCTCCCGCATGGCGCGGGGGTTCACCACCGCGCCGGAGAGGTTGTGCTCGCCCAGGCTTCCAGCCTTCTCCAGCACCGCGATGCCGACGTCGGGCATGCCGCCACCACGCTCCTGGTCGCGCTTGACCAGGCCGGCCAGCTCGATCGCACAGGCCAGACCTGCCGGGCCCCCGCCCACGATGACCACATCCATCTCGATCGCCTCGGCGCCGGGCGAGTCGCGCAGGATGATGCGATCGAGAGGGAGTGGGATCTGATGCCGGGCGGGCAGAATGGTCGACACGGCGGGCGGCTCCTCGAGACTCGGGAACGGGCGGCGGAAGCCGCGGTAATATAGCTTCAGCGCCTATGTCCACCCCACCCGGAATTCCGGCGTTCCGCCCGGTGCCCTTCACCGGAGTCATCTTCGTCATGGCCGAAGCGGGCCAGCGGGGCTACCGCTACGGTCATCCCGACTGGTGCAACCTGGGCCAAGGTCAGCCCGAGACCGGCCCGCTCCCCGGCGCGCCGGCCCGGATGCGCCGGATCGAGATCGGGGTCGACGACCAGGACTACGCGCCGGTGCCGGGCATCTGGGAGCTCCGGCGCGCGGTGGCGGAGCTGTACAACGGGCTCTACCGACAGGGCAAGCGCTCGCAGTACACCGAGCGGAACGTCTGCATCTGCGGCGGCGGGCGCGCCTCGCTCACCCGCGCGGTGGCGGCGCTGGGGCAGGTGAACCTGGGCCACTTCCTGCCCGATTACACCGCCTACGAAGAGCTGCTCGACATCTTCAAGCTCTTCACCTCGATTCCGATCCTGCTGGACGGGACCGCCGGCTATCGCTTCGGGCTCGACGACCTGGAGCGTGAGATCATGGGCCGCGGGCTCTCGGCGCTCCTGCTGTCGAACCCCTGCAATCCGACCGGGAAGGTGCTGGCGGGCGACGAGCTCGAGGGGTGGGTACGCCTGGCCAGAGAGCTGAGCTGCGCGCTCCTGATCGACGAGTTCTACTCCCACTACGTGTGGCGCGAGATGCCCGAAGCGGGCGGGATGGTATCCGCCGCCCGCTACGTGGACGATGTCGACACCGACCCCGTGGTGCTGTTCGACGGCCTCACCAAGAACTGGCGCTACCCCGGCTGGCGCTGCACCTGGATCGTGGGCCCCCAGCCGGTGATCCAGGCGGTGAGCAGCAGCGGCTCCTTCCTCGACGGCGGCGGGAGC
>DATCWW010000161.1:0-18265 GCA_036566145.1 Gemmatimonadales bacterium | reverse complement strand
GCGGGCGCGGTGGAGGGCGGAGCGCCGTCGGTCGGGCCCGGCCCCGACCCGCCCATCACGCCGCCCACCGAGCCGAACGGCGAGTGGATCGGACAGAAGGCATTGGGCTCGGTGCCGGGTATGAACGACTCGATGTAGTGGACGTCCTTGGGGCAGAACGGGGTCGCCTTGTATCCGGTGGTCTTGTCGATGTCGAGCGCCGTGAGCCCGTCAGGGCGGGGCCAGGCGGGCGGAATCGCCCGTCGCTCGTAGACCTCCCGCATCATGGCGGTCCAGGCCGGCGCCGCCAGCACCCCGCCCTGCGCGTTCGACTTGATCTTCTTCGGCTGGTCGAAGCCGAGCCAGACGCCGGTCACCAGGTCGGGAGTGAACCCGATGTACCACACGTCGTAGCCGTCGTTGGTGGTGCCTGTCTTGCCCCCGGCCGGAAAGTTGATCCGCGAGCCCACCGAGCCCACCGCGGTGCCGTGCCGAACGACGTCGCGCAGCACGTCGGTCATGAGCCAGGCGTGGGCGCTGTCCATGACCGCGACGCTCCGGACGGTGGGCTGCCACACGATCCGCCCGGTCCGGTCCTCCACCCGCAGGATGGCGTTGGGCACCGTGCGCGTGCCGAGGTTGGCGAAGGTGGTGTAGGCCGCGATCATCTCGAGCGGAATCACGTCGGCGGAGCCGATATGGATCGACGGCACCGGCGGCACCCGGGTGCTGATGCCGAACTTGGCCGCCTCGCTCACCACGGCCTGCTCGCCCAGCTCCATGCCGAGCTTGATGGCGATGGTGTTCCGCGACAGATAGAGCGCGCGACGCAGCGTCATCGGCCCCTCGAACTCGAGATCGTAGTTCTGCGGGGTCCAGGGCGGCTCGAGCGAGTCGATGATCATGCTGAGCGAATCGTCCACCATCACGTGGGACAGCGGGTATCCGGCCTCGATCGCGGCGGAGTAGACGATCGGCTTGAAGGTCGAGCCGGGCTGCCGCAGCGCCTGGGTGGCCCGGTTGAACTTGCTGTCGTTGAAGTCCCGCCCGCCGACCATGGCGCGGATCTGTCCCGTCTTGGCATCCAGCGTCACCACCAGCCCCTGCAGGTATGGCGTCGTGGTGTGCTGGCCGTTGTCGGGGTTGTCCGCCTTGGAGTCCTGGTAGTCGCGGTAGCTGGGCCAGGTGAACTTGCCGTCCGCGCCGCTCTCGATCGCTTCCAGCCGGGCCTCGAGCGCCCGCTCGGCGGCCTGCTGGGTGTCGAGGTCGAGCGTGGTGTAGATCCGGTAGCCCGAGCGGTAGAGCTGGGAGCCGAACTTGGCGTCGAGCTGCTGGCGCACGTACTCGACGAAGTACTCGGCGACGCCGCTGTAGTCGGAGCGGGAGGAGAGCAGCAACGGATAGGCCTTCCACCGCTCCGCGTCGGTCGGGCTCAGCAGCCCATTGTCCCGCAGCAGGTTGATCACCGTGTTGCGGCGCTGGGTGCTGAGGTTCGGGTTCTTCCGGGGATTGTAGGTGGACGGCGCCTTGGGGATGGCCGCGAGCGTGGCCGCCTCCGCCACGTTGAGGTCGCGCACCGATTTGCCGAAGTACCGCTGGGAAGCCGCCTCCACGCCGTAGGCCCGGTTCCCCAGGTCGATCTGGTTGAGGTAGAGCTCGAGGATCTTGTCCTTGGGATAAGCGGCCTCGATCTCGCGGGCCACCTTGGCCTCGCGCAGCTTGCGGCGGAGCGACTTGTCCCGCCCGCTGATGTCCTCGGGCCAGAGATTGCGGGCCAGTTGCATCGTGATGGTGGAAAATCCTTCGGCCATCCGCATCTGGGTGACGTTACTCTTGACCGCCCCGAAGAACCGGTACCAGTCGATCCCGTGATGCTCGTAGAAGCGCTTGTCCTCGGTCGAGATGAACGCCGCTTTCACCACCGGCGACATCTCGCCCAGCGGCACGACCGTGCGCCGCTCGAGGCCGAGATCGGTGATGAGACGCCCGTCGGCGGCGTAGACCTTGGATGCCTGGTTGGGGTCGTAGCCGCCGAGCTCGGCGATCGAGGGGCAGGTATTGCCGGCGCAGGCACGTCCCCAGGCCGCTGCCAGCACCGCCAGGCCACCGGCGAGCACCGCGAGGAAGGAGACGAGGATGATCCGCTGAGCGCGGGAGGAAGGGCGCAGCCGGCGGAGCTGCGCTGGAAGCCTGAACGGCATGACGAAAACTAGCCGGTTGCGAGGCGTGATTCCAGCGGATACGATTGGCCGCTATGACCGATCTGCTGTCGACACTTGCGGCTCGCGGCTTCCTGCAGGACGCCACGCCGGGCCTGGAGGCGCGGCTTCGCGCGGGGCCGATCACCGCCTACATCGGCTTCGACCCGACCGCGGCCTCGCTCCACGTCGGCAGCCTGGTGCCGGTGATGGGGCTGGCCTGGCTCCAGCGCTTCGGTCACACGCCGATCGCCCTGGTGGGGGGCGGCACCGGCATGGTGGGCGACCCCAGCGGGAAGCGCAAGGAGCGGCCGATCCTCACCCCGGACGAGATCGACCGGAATGCGCAGGCGATCGGCCGGCAGCTCGCGCGGTATCTCGCCTTCGAGGGCGCCAACGCAGCCCGGCTCCGCAACAACGCGGACTGGCTCCGGCATCTCCGCCTGATCGACTTCCTGCGCGACACCGGCAAGCACTTCACCGTGGGCTACATGATGCAGAAGGAGTCGGTGCGGAGCCGGCTGGAGACCGGGATCAGCTTCACCGAGTTCAGCTACATGGTCATCCAGGCCCATGACTTCTGGCATCTCCATCGGACCGAGGGGTGCGAGTTGCAGATGGGCGGCAGCGACCAGTGGGGGAACATCACCGCGGGGATCGAGCTGGTGGCGCGGCGCGAGGGGCGCCAGGTGCACGGCCTGGTCTTTCCCCTCATCACCACGGCCGGCGGCTCGAAGTTCGGGAAGAGCGAGGCCGGGAACGTGTGGCTGGATCCCGCCCGCACCAGCCCGTACCAGTTCTACCAGTTCTGGGTCAACACCGACGACCGCGACATCGAGCGCTACCTGAAGCTCTTTACCTTCCTCCGGCTGGACCGGATCGACGCGACCCTGGCGGACCACGCCGCCGACCCGGGCCGGCGGGTGGCCCAGCGGCTGCTGGCCCGCGAAGTGACCGCGACGGTGCACGGCGAGGAGGCCGCGGCGCAGGCGGTGGAGACCGCGGCCGCGATGTTCGGAGGGGGCGGCGGCGACCTCGCCCGGGCGGAGCTCCCCGAGCGCATCGTGTCCAGGTCCGAGCTCCCCGGCGAGATCCCCATCGTGGACCTGCTGGTGGCGAGCGGCCTCGCGTCCTCCAAAGGCGACGCCCGACGGGGCATCCAGGGCCGCGGCTTCTATCTCAACGATCAGGCCATCGACGCGGTGGACCTCATCCTCGGCGAGGACGATCTCCAGGGACCGTCCGATCGCCGTTTCGTGATCCTCCGCAAGGGCAAGAAGAACTACGTGCGGCTGGTCCTCACCGACTGATCCTACCAGCGACTCCGCCGGGTCGTGCTCCTCGGCGGCTTGGCGCCCAGCAATCCGAACAGCCCGCGCACCACCTCCCGCCCGATCGTGCGGCCGATCGTCGCGGTCAGCGCGCCCACCATCGCCCCTCCGGCCACCTTGGCGACCTTGCCGGCGGTGGAGGCCGCGTCCGGCGGCGCGCTCCGCGTGGGAGCGGGCGCTCGGTCGTCGGTCGCAGGCGGCGCGGTCCGTGCCATCCGCGCGGCGAGCATCTCCCGGGCACTCTCCCGGTCCACTGCCGTCCCGTACTCCGCGAGCAAGGCCGACTGGCGGATGTCGGCCTGCAGCTCCTCCGGGGTGAGCGGCGCCATTCGCGACGCGGGGGGAATCAGCCGGGTGGCCACCACCGGCGTGGGCGATCCGCGCGAGTCCAGCACCGTCACCACCGCCTCTCCGATGCCGAGGGCGGTGAGCGTCTCCTCCAGATCGTAGAACGCGGTCTTGGGGAAGGTTCGGACCGTCGCCCGGATGGCCGCGTCGTCGTTCGGGGTGTGGGCGCGGAGGGCGTGCTGCACCCGGTTGCTCAGCTGGGCCAGCACTTCGCCGGGGACGTCTTTCGGCGTCTGGGTCACGAAGTAGACGCCGACTCCTTTCGACCGGATGAGCCGAACCACCTGCTGCACCTGCGCCAGGAACTCCCTCGAGGCGTCGGCAAAGAGCAGATGGGCCTCGTCGAAGAAGAAGGCGAGCTTGGGCTTGGGCAGATCGCCGGCCTCGGGCAAGTTCTGATACAGCTCGGCCAGGAGCCACATCATGAAGGTGGACCAGAGCAGCGGACGGTCCTGGACGTCGCTCAGCTCCAGGCAGGTGACGACCCCTCGGCCGTCGGAGGTGACCTGCAGGAAGTCCTTGACGTCGAACTCGGGCTCGCCGAAGAACTGACCCGCGCCCTGCGACTCCAGCTCGATCATCTTCCGGAGCAGGACGCCCACGGTGGCGGAGGACATGCCGCCGTATTGCGCCAGCGCGGGCTTGCCCTCGTCGGCGCCGAGGAACTGGAGCACCGCCCGGAGATCGGATAGGTCGAGCAGCGGGAGCTGGCTGTCGTCCGCATAGCGGAAGACCATCGTGAGCACGCTGGTCTGGGTGTCGTTGAGGGAGAGCGCCTTGCCGAGCAGCAGCGGCCCGAAGCTGCTGACGGTGGCCCGGAGCTGGACGCCCAGCTTGCCGCTCAGGCTCACGAACTCGACCGGAACCCCCGCCGGCTTCCAGGACCAGCCCACGTCGGTCGCCCGGCCGGTGACGCGGTCGTTCGCCTCGCCGGGCATCGCGAGCCCGCCCAGGTCGCCCTTGATGTCGGCCACGAAGACGGGAACGCCCTGCGCCGACAGCTGCTCGGTGAGGAGCTGGAGCGTCTTGGTCTTGCCGGTCCCGGTGGCGCCGGCGATGAGGCCGTGGCGGTTCAGCATCGCGAGCGGGATTCTGACCTTCGGCTCCGGATGCACCGTGCCGCCGGCCTCCAACGCCGCGCCCAGCGTGACCGCCGCGTCGGCAAAGCCGTACCCCGCCTTGAGCATCTCGTCGAAGGTGGTCATGAGGTTCCCGCCGTGCGTGAGAGGCCGGCGAACAAGGTCACCAGCCGATCGTTCAACCGCTCGATATCGTAGTCCCGCTCCACCCGCACCCGACCCCCCGCGGCGAGCTCGGCCCGGCGCTCAGGATGCGCAGCCAGCTCGGCGAGTTGCGCGGCCAGCGCCTCGGGATCGCGCTCCGGCACCAGGACGCCGCTCACCCCATCCTCCACCAGCTCCGGGATTCCGCCGTGCCGGGTGCTCACGACCGGCACACCGACCGCCATCGCCTCCTTCAGCACGTTCGGGATCCCTTCTTCGTCGGCATTCTCCGCCGTGACGCTGGCCGCGATGAGCAGGTCGGCCCGCTCGAGCGCCTCGCGAACCTGCTCCTGGCTCTGCCAGCCGAGGAACCGCACCCGCTCCCCAATACCCAACCGGCGGCACTCCGCTTCCAGGTGCTCGCGGAGCGGCCCTTCCCCGGCCAGCTCGTACTCGGCCGGCACGCCGGCGTCACCCAGCCGCCGCACCGCTTCGAGAACGTACCCGATGCCCTTCTTCTCGACCAGCCGGCCGACAGTCAGCAGCCGGAGCGGACCGCCGCTCCGCGTGGGGCGGCTCTGCCAGGGCCATCGGGTCAGGTCGATGCCGGTATGGTGGACCACCACCCGCTCGGGTGGAGCGCCGAGCGCGAGGAGCCGGGTGGCGAACGCGTCGCACACCGGCAGGAGCAGCGCGGCCCGGCGGAACAGCGCGCGATAGACCCGGGGGCCCCGGATGGCGACGAACTTGGTGATGTCCGCGCCGCGGAAGGCGACCGCGAGCGGCCCGGCGAGCGCGCCGCTCCGCCGGAGCCTGAGCGCGCGAAGCCCGTCCTGCCCGAAGGCCGCGTAGCACGCGTCGTAGCGCACGGCCGGGAGGAAGCTGGCCGCGCGGCGAAATTCCTCCAGCGTCCAGGCGCGTCGCCAGAAGCGGATCGGGTCCATGGTCCGGAGAAGAATCCGGCGCTCCCCCCTGTCCCGGGCCGCCAGCAGGCGGGCGGCGGCCGGCCAACGTCCCGCGCTCGGCAGCGCGATCGGGTACCGCGCTGCCAGACCGAGCCGGTCCACGTCCGGGTGGTGGGCGACGCCCGGCTGCGGCCGCTCGGCGAAGATGGCGACGTCGTGACCCCGACGGACCAGGCCGGTGATCTGATTCAGGAAGGGGGTCTCGGAGAGCACCGGGAATTCGCTGGCGAGCACCGCGATCCGCATCCTCACCCCGCGCCGAGCACCTCGGTCACGCGCTCCATCTCCGCTACCGTGGTGTAGCAATGGGGACTGAGGCGGAGCGAGCCCTCCCGCAGGCTGCAGATGATCCGCTCGGCCTTGAGTCGGCGGTGCGCCTCGGCGACCCGGTCCGGGGCCACGCAGAGAATCCCGCTGCCGCGCGCGTCGCGCGGCGACGTCACCGGCACCCCGGCGGCATCGGCCCAGTCCAGCACCGGACGGTGCAGGCCCCGCAGATGCTCGGCGATCCGGTCGATGCCCAGCTCCAGCAGCAGGCCGACCGATGGGTTGAATCCGGCGAAGTCCTGGTACGGCAGGGTCATCAGCTCGAACCGCCGAGCGTCGGCCCGGAGGGTGGGATCGTAGCTCGTGAGACGGGTGAGGTCGTCGGTGTTCTCGAAGGCCAGCCAGCCGGTGATGGCCGGGTCGAAGGCGGCGATCAGCTCGCGGCGCACGTAGACGAACCCGGTTCCCCAGGGCGAGAGGAGCCACTTCTGTCCCCCGCAGGCCAGTACGTCCACTTCGATCCGGCCGACATCGAGAGGAACCTGTCCGATCCCCTGAATGGCGTCGACCACCAGCCAGGCCCCGGTCTCGCGGGTCGCCGCGGACAGTCGGGCGAGATCGACCGCGTAGCCGCTGCTGAACTGCACCTGCGACACGGCGACACAGCGCACCCGGGGATCGCGGAGCCGCTCGAGCATCCGGTCCTCGTCTGGCCAGCCCGCGGACGTGGTGGGGACCAGCTCCATGCGGACGCCTCGATCCGCCAACCGCATCCAGGGGTAGACGTTGGCCGGGAACTCGCGGTCGCTCACCAGCACGACGTCGCCCGCCTGGAAAGGCAACGCCCGCGCGGCCAGCCCCAGCCCGAAGCCGGTGTTCACGGTGAGCCCGATCTCCTCCGGCCGCGCGCCGATCAGCGTGGCCGCAAGCCGGCGCGATTCGATCAGGATGCCGAACATCTCGCGATCGGGCAGGAGGTACGGCATCCCCCGCCGGCGATTGAACTCGTCCAGCACCGTTCGGGTCCGCTCCGGCAGCGGACCGATGCTGGCGTGATTCAGGTAGATGGTGGACGACGTCCAGGGAAATTCGGCCGCGCGCAGAGCGGCGATGTCGTAAGAAGGGGAAGGGCGAAGGGGGAAAGGCGAACGGGCCTCGGGCCGAGCGCCAGGCGATGCGACGCCAGCGGCGTCACGCCCGTCGTAGTCCCCCTTCCCCCTTCGCCCTTCCCCCTTCCCCTCCGCCCTCACAGAACCCTCCGCCTCGGGTCCAAGGCCTCTCTCAACCCGTCCCCCACCAGATTGAACCCCAGCACCGCGAGACCGATGGCGAGCCCCGGCGCGAACGCGACCCAGGGAGCCACCCGGAGGAGGTCGCGCCCATCGGCCACCATGGCTCCCCAGCTCGGCGTGGGCGGTTGGGCGCCGAGGCCGACGAAGGACAGCGCGGCCTCGGCCATGATGGCCCCGGCGATGCCCAGGGTGGCGGCGATGATCACCTGATTGCGCACATTGGGGAGCAGGTGGCGGAGCAGGACCCGCTGGTCCCGGGCGCCCAGCGCTCGCGCGGCAAGGACGTACTCGGAGCCTTTGAGGACGAGAACCTGGGATCGCACCAACCTGGCCATGCCGGCCCAGCCCACGGCGCCGATCGCCACGAAGACCATCGGGAGCGAGGGCGAGACCGCCGCCGCGACCGCGATGAGCAGGAGGAGGGTCGGAAACGCGAGTGTGACATCGGCGAGCCGCATCACGAGAGCGTCGACCCACCGTCCGTAGTAGCCCGACAGGAGACCGAGCGTCACCCCCAGGGTGGCCGCCACCGCCTGGGAGAGGAGACCCACCGAGAGCGACAGCCGGGCGCCATAGAGAACCCGGGTCAGCACATCCCGGCCCTGTGCGTCGGTCCCCAGCAGATGGCGACCTCCCGGGCCCAGCAGGTAGGCATTCCGGAGGTCACCGGTGATCGGATCGAACGGCGCCAGCCAGGGAGCGAGCAGGGCCGCGAGCACCACCAGCGCCACCAGTCCCACCCCGGCCTGGAACCACCGATCCCGGCGAAACCGCGCCCCCAACAGACCTTGCGCCATCAGCGCCCCGTGATCTGGGTTACCCTCGCGAGGGGGGAGTCGCGCACCACGTTGCACCGGCCGCCCGCACGGCGCGCGGCGCACGATTTTTGCACCTTGTCTGGGCGTACGTTACGCTGGTCACCTCAGCCGGGGCAAGCGAGTGAACCCGGACCGTCCTTTCACCCTGGTACTCAGCGGTGGCGGCCTCAAGGGGCTGGCCCACATCGGCGTACTGCGCGCGCTGGAGGAGCGGCACCTCGTTCCCAGCCTCGTGGTCGGGTCGAGCATCGGATCCCTGATCGGCGCGGCGTGGGCCGCCGGCGCCTCCGTGGACCAGATGGAGGCCCACGCGCTTGCGGTGCGCCGGCGGGACGTGTTCCAGGTGGCCCGGGTGGACGTGGCGCTGAGGCGCCTGCTCGCCCCCGCCCTCTACCGCCGGGAGCCGCTGGACCAGCTGGTCCGCGCCCTCATCGGCGATATCACCTTCCGGCAGCTCCCGCGCCGCCTGCTGGTCAACACCACCGATCTCCATTCCGGCATGCAGGTGATGTGGGGCCTTCCCGGTCTTCTCGACGCCCAGGTGGCCGACGCCGTCGTGGCCTCCTGCGCGCTCCCCGGGATCTTCCCGCCGAAGCTGATTCAGGGTCGGGTCTACGTGGACGGGGCGGTGATGGAGAACCTGCCGGTGCGCCTGGCGGCTTCGCTCGGGGACGGGCCCATCCTGGCGGTCAACGTCGCGGCCACGAGCGTCCTTCGTGAGGCGCACGAGACCGAAGGGTTCGCCGCGACCTACATCCGCGGCCTCGAGATCGTCATGCAGACTCAGATCGAGGGACAGTTGCGCGACTGGCAGGGCCCGCCGCTGATCCTGGTGCAGCCTCGGGTCGAGCACATCTCGATGTTCGCCTTCGACCGGACGGCGGAGCTGATCGAGGCCGGCTACCGCGCCACGGCCCAGACCCTGGATCAGATGGGCGGGACGCTGCAGACACTGGCCGCGGGCATGCACCCGGTGCGGCGGCTTCGCGTGCTGGTGGACGAGGAGCGCTGCGTCGGCTGCGGCGCGTGCGTCGTCCAGGCGCCCAAGGTGTTCCGGCTCGATGCCCGGGGGAAGGCGGAAGTCCACACGCCGGTCCAGACCTGGTCGCCGATCGAGGGCGCCTACGTCCTCAACTGCCCGACGTACGCGATCAGCGTGCGGCCGGAGGATTCTGCGGCGTAACCCGGAAGACAAAGACGGCGGGGCCCTTCTTGCGCCGGAACGGGATCCGGCTTCGGAGCGGCGAACGGTAGTAGTGGTGGACCCGGACCCTCCCCCACGGCGCGAGACAGCGGGTCAGGAGCGACTCGTCGTAGAGCCGGCGCTGGCCGGCCTGGTCGGTGAGGTCGCCGAGCGGAGTGGTGCCGACCACCGACCCGCCCGCCGCGAGGTAGCCGGTGAGCTCCCCGACCAGCCCGCTGTCGTCCTCGACATTCTCCAACGCCTCGTTGCAGTAGATCAGGTCGAACTGGCCCGGACCGGGCGCGACCGTGGTGAACACCGGACGGGCCGCGGCGCCGCGGAAGCGCTTGGCCTGCCCGATCGCCGCCGGCGAGATGTCGTACCCCACCGCCTCACCACCCATCCGCTGCACCCGGATGGTGAACACCCCGTCCATGCACCCGAAGTCGAGCACCCGCCGTCCTTCGGGGGGATAGCGCCGCAGGAGGATCCGCTGCCGCCACTCGAGCTGGGTGAGACGCCAGTCGAGATCGGTGGCCCGGGGACCGAAGCGCGCCACCCATTCGCGATAATGGGTGTCGTACCCCTCGGCGGCGGACGTCGTGGGTGAGTGGAACATCAGCTCGCGACGCCGGCGCCGGCCGGAGCCAGCTCGTGGCCGATCCGTCGCAGATCGGCCGCCACCCGGTCCCAGTTGTAGAACGTCTCCACGGCACGCCGGCCGGCCTGCCCCAGCCGCCGGCGCAGGGCCGGATCGTCGAGCAGTCGCCGGAGCGCATCCGCGACCGCCTCGGGCCGCTCCGCGTCCACCAGCACGCCGGTCTCGCCGTCGCGCACCGCCTCGGGAATGCCGCCACTTCGTCCGGCCACCACCGGCACGCCACACGCCGACGCCTCGACCAGCGAAATGCCGAAGCCTTCCACCCGCTGCTCCAGGAGGCGCGAGACGCCGAGGTAGACCTCGGCGACGTTGTAGAGCGCGGGCAGGTCCCGGTCCGGCACATCGGTCAGGAAGCGCACCCGGTCGCCGATGCCGAGCTGGCGAGCCTCCTCCTGCAGCGTCTCGTGCTCCTCCCCCACCCCGACCACGGCGTACCGGAGGTCGGGATAGTCGCCCGCGAGCAGCGCCAGGGCACGGAGCGCGGTATCGATCCCCTTGTGCCGGGTGAGCCGAGCGACGCTCAGGAGCCAGCGGCCGGCACCCAGGTCATAGCGCTCGCGCACCTCGCGGGGGTCGACGCCGGGGCGGAAGGACTGATGGTCGGCACCGAGGGGCACCACCCGCACGAGCGAGGGAGTGGCCTCGATGTCGAGCTCGCCCAGAAGGTGCAGGCAGCGATCGCGGGTCCATTGGCTGTTGGCCACGAGGACGGCCGCCGAGGAGAGAAGCGCGCGCCCCGTGCGCCGCTTGAGCACGGACTGATGGACCTGATGCTGCAGGATCAGGAGGTCGCCCCCGTGGAGCAGCACCCCGAAGGGCGTTCCCAGCCGCTCCATCGTCCACTTGGCCGGATAGGCGGCGGGCTTGATGTTGCCGCACCAGATGAACTCGGCGCCGACCGACCGGGTGAGCATGGCCGCCCGCCGGGACCAGGCCAGGAGCCCCGGGATGCTCCGAAGCTTGCGCGCCGGCAGCGGCAACCGGTCGACTCGGTTCGGAAAGGTGGCATCCACGTCGGGCGCGTCGGGGTGGAGACCGGTAGAGACTACGAGGCTTCCGGGGGGATACCGCCGAGCCAGCTCCGCCATCCACCGCGCGATGCCGCCGCCGATCGGCGGGAAGTCGTAGGTGAGCAGCAGGTGGGGCCGCATGGGGAGCAATCTAGCAGGCGAGGCGCGCGGTGTGGCGCTCGGCCACTTCTCTCCCGATGCGGATGACGTCGGCGGCGACCCGGTCCCAGTTGTAGTGCGTCTCCACCGCACGCCGTCCCGCGTCGCCCATGCGCCGGGCCAGCTCCGGATCCTCCAGGAGCCGGCGCACCGCGGCGAGGCCGGGCCCTGGATGGGTGGCGTCCACCAGCAGGCCGGTCTCACCGTCGCGCACCGCGTCGGGGATGCCGCCGTCGGCGCCGGCGACCACCGGCAGACCGGACGCGGAGGCTTCGACCAGGGAGATGCCGAATCCTTCGACCATCAGCTCGGTCGGACGGGAGAGGCCGAGATAGACGTCGGCCGCGTCATAGACGGCCGGGAGGTCGCGGTCGGGAACGCCCGTGAGGAAGCGCACCCGGTCGGCCACGCCGAGCTCCCGGGCCAGGCGCTCCAGCTCGGGCTGCTTGACCCCGGAGCCTACGACCGCGTAGTACAGGTCCGGCATGTCCTGACGCAGCGCGGTCAGGATATGCAGACCCGTGTCGATGCCCTTGTGTGCCGCGAGCCGGGCCACCGTGAGCAGCCAGCGGCCGGGGCCCAGGCCGTAGCGCGCTCGGACCTCGCTGGAGTCGAGGCCGGGGCGGAACCGCCGCGGATCGGTTCCGAGGTTCACGGTGCGGACGTCCACCGCCGCGGGGTCGAGACCGAGCTCGCTCAAGACCAGGCGGCAGAAGTCGGTGGTCCACCGGCTCTGGGTGACGAGGACGGCCGGTGCCTCCAGGAGCGATCGTCCGGCCAGGCGCTTGCGCACCGAGCCGAGTCGATGATGGAGCAGCAGGAGCTCGGTGCCGTGAAGGAAAACGCCGTGCGGGATGCCCTGGCGTCGGGTCACCCAGTTGGCCGGATACGCGGCGGGCTTCAGGTTGCCGCACCACATGAGCTCGGGACGGACCGCACGGGCCAGGACCGCGGCGCGGCGGCACCAGGGCACCCAGCCGCCGACCGCGCGAAGCCGGCGGCTCGCGATCTTCATCCGGTCCACCGGGTGGGGAAACCCGGCGTCGAATTCGGCCTCGCCCGACGTCGACCCCGTCGAGACGACCAGTCCGCCCGGTGGGTACCGGCGGGCGATCTCGCCCATCATGCGGGAGATCCCGCCGCCGATCGGCGGGAAGTCGTAAGTGAGGAGGAGATGCGGCCTCACGAGCCGACCGCGGCCCGTACCGCGCGCTCGTATCCGTCCACCATCGCCGAGATCGGAAACCGGGTCTCGATGCGACTTCGGCCCGCCTGCCCGAGCCTGGCGCGGAGCTCCGGCTCGGCCGCGCAGCGCCCGAGCGCGGCTGCGAGGGCGGCAACATCCTCCAGCGGCACCAGGAGGCCGGCTTCCCCGTCGGCGCCAAGCAGCTCGGGGACGCCCCCGACCCGGGTGGCGATGACCGGACGGGCGCAGGCCATCGCCTCGGCGATGGCGTTGGGGAAGATTTCCTCCCGTGCCGGGTGCAGGTACACGTCCGCGGCGTTCAGGGCGTCCAACACCTGCGCGCCCCGGAGGAACCCGGTGAAGATCGTGGTCACTCCCGAGTGCCGGGCCCGCTCGCGCATCTGCTCGGCGTGCTTCCCGTCACCGACGAGCACATATACCGGGTCCACGCCGTCGCCCGCCAGACGCTGCAGGGCTTGCAGCGCGAGGTCCTGGCCCTTGGCCCGCTCGAGGGCCGATACCGTGACGACGAGCAGACGCCCGGGTGCGATCCCGTGCGCCGCCCTGAACCGGGCGCCCGCATCGGGATCGGGCCGGTATCGGTCGGGATCGTATCCGTTGTAGACCACACGCGAGGGAATGCGCCGCAGGGCGGGCGTGCGCGCCAGGGCGCGATCGCGGACCGCCTCCGCCTGAAACAGGCACATCCGGGTGCGCGCGAGCAGGACGAGCCGGTCGGTCAGGCGAGGGGGCGTACCGAAGGTGCTGATGTTGTAGCGATAGAGAATGGCGACGCCGAGCCCCAGGCTTCCCCACCCCGCGAGCCGCAGGTCGCGCAGCTTGTCCACGATCACGGCGTCCGGCTCGAACTCGCGGAGCCGATGGCGGAACCCGCGGATCTCGCGAAACCCGGTGTCGCGCGTGGGGGTGAGGGCCACCTGCAGCCCCGAACCGGCGAATCCCTCGGCGACCGACGGCTCGCCGGTGTAGGCGCACACCTGATGGCCCCGCGCGGCGAGGCCGGCGCCGATCTTTCCCAGGCTCACGCCCGATCCGCGCCAGCTGCGCGCCGAGGTGAGGAGCGCCACCCGCATCGCCCCACTCACGAGCCGCCTCGTGTCCGTCGCTCCAGATCCCACAGATGCGCGTATTTGAGGAAGGCGGTCCAGCCTCCCAGCACCGAGGTCACGAACCCGAAGCGGCCGTCCCGCCACCCACCCTGCAGCAGGTAGGCGCGGAGGAAGCGGCTCAACGGTCGTCCGCCCAGGTCCCACAGGCGCGCCCGCGCGCCCCGCTCGAACATGTCCTCCGCTCCCCACCGGGCGTACCGATTCATCTTCTCGACCTGGTGGCCGAGATCGCGGTAGGGGACGTGCAGCAGCGCGGCGCGGAGCCGGCCCTGGTCGGGGACATGCTCCAGGCCCTCGTGCACCCGGCGCCCCACATAGCGCAGGTCGTTGGTGAAGAGACGGACCACCCAGTCGCGGCCCCAGCGGCCGCGGGTCAGCTCCCGGCCGAGGTAGAAGTTCTGCCGGCGGACCTGGTACACCGGGTGTGCCGGCGCGGCCACGACGTCGGCGAGCTCGTCGCGGAGCGGGTCGGGAATCTCTTCATCCGCGTCCAGGGCGAAGACCCAGCGGTTTCTGGCCAGCGCGATGGCGGCATTGCGCTGCGCCGCGATGGTGGGCCCGGTCCGCTCCAGCACGGTGGCCCCGGCTCCGCGCGCGAGGGCGACGGTATCGTCGCGGGAGCCACCGTCCGCCACCAGCACCTCGTCGGCCCAGGCCAGCCGCCGGACGCAGGCGGCGATCCGGTCGGCCTCGTCGAGTACCGGGATGACGACCGAGAGCGGGACGCGGGTCCCCGGCACCGGCGCGCTCAGGCCGGCTTCCGCGCCACCAGCATGAGCGTGCGCCCGAACAGGAGATCGGGCGAGAGCAGGTGGGCGGCGATCTCCCGGTTCGCCTCCCGCTGGCGCGGATCCGACTCCCCCGCCAGGGCCCGCCGGGTGGCGAGCTGCACGAAGGGCCAGGCCCACGCGTGCAGCAACCCGTACTTCCGGATCCGGTCGGTGGTCACCTGCTCGATGGTGAAGCCGCTCGTCCGCAGGATGTAGCGCAGCTCGTAGTAGGTGATGAGGTGGATGTGGTCGTGCACCGGCGCCTTGTGGTGCTCGTTCATGGGCCGGGTGGCGAGCGGGAAGAATCCGGTCCAGAAGTACCGCCACCGCGAGGCCATCCCCAGAATGTTCGGGGTGGACAGAAGCAGCCGACCGTCCGGCTTGAGCACCCGCCAGCACTCGCGCACGAAGGCGAACTGATCCTCCAGGTGCTCGACCCCCTCCAGACAGGAGAGGTACTCGAAGGAGGCGTCGTCGTAGGGCAGCCGCTCGGACAGGTCGGCGTATCGGACCGGCACCTCGGGCAAGCGGAACTGGTCCGGATAGAGGTCGCAGGCTTCCACCCGAAAGCCGAGCTCCAGCAGCCGTCGGGCGAACGCGCCGCTGCCGGCGGCGACCTCGAGCACCCGGCCTTGCCGCGGCCAGCCGGCGAAGAGCTCGGCCGCGCGCACGTGGGTCTTGATGCAGGCGTAGACCGGAAGCCGGTCCGTGGCGACAGGGGCGGGAGCGCTCACACGAGTGTGTAGTTGCGGAACTCGAAGACCCGGGCGCCGGTGAGGCGCTCGATCGCGTCCGAGAGATAAAACCGGAGGAACTCGGTGCGGAAGTGCGGCGCTTCCACCCGCCGCTCGGCGTCGTCCCGCCGCGCATCCACCCAGGCGCGGGCCGCGGCGGGATGGCTGCCCTGGAACCGGGTGAGCCCGGGGAACCAGGGCAGCAGCGGTCGGCGCGACTCTCGCTCTCGGGACCAGGGATAGATCACCGCGCTGGCCTCGCGTTTGGCCCGCAGCGCCTGCGCGGGGCGGGCCCAGCCGTAGTGGAACATCTCCGCGTCGGTGAGCCTCGCCCGGATCTTCCGGTTCTCCGGGCCTACCCGGAAACCCTGGGCGCCCTGGTACGGCCGGATGTCGAGCGCCGGGTCGAGCCGCACCGCGCGGACCTCGCGCCGATACCAGCGACGGTTGACGGCGATGGTATCCATATCGCCGTAGAAATGAAGGTACCGGACCAGGAGGCCCTCGACCCGAGGGTCGCCGTCGTGCTGCGCGATGGCCCGCGCCAGCGTCTCCGCGCCGCGCTCGTGCAGGACCTCGTCGGCCTGGATGTAGATCCCCCAGGGATTGCGGCACGCGCGCATGGCCCGAAGCGTCTCGTCGCCCAGGACCTTGTTCTTGATCGTCATGTCCCACTCGGTCTCCAGGATCCGGATCCTGGGATCCTGGATGGACCGGACCAGCTCGAGCGTCTCGTCCTCGGAGCGGCCGACGTTCACCACCACCTCGTCGCACGCCGGCAGGATGGAACGGATGCTCGCCTCCACCGGGAAGTCGAGCTTGATCGCGTTGCGCACGATGGTAAATCCGGACACTCGGACCACTTCGGGCTCCCGGGGACGGTCAGACCGGGGAGGAATCTGGCCGTGCGGTAGGAGCGGGGCAACGGAGCACGTCGCGATACAGCTCCCCGGTGCGTTCCACGGTGCGGTCGAGCGCGTAAGTCTCCCGCGCCGTCCGGCGCCCGGCCTGACCGAGACGGGCCGACAGCGCGGGGTCGGCCAGCGCCCGCTCGATGGCGGCGGCCCAGGCCGCCGGATCGTTCGGGGCAACGAGAAGGCCGTCCGTCCCGTCGGTCACCAGATCGAGATTTCCCGCCGCGGCGGACGCAATGACCGGCTTGCCGAGCGCCATCGCCTCGAGGAGCGCCTGGGAGAATCCCTCCATCCGGCTGGGCAGCAGCACGAGCTCCAGCAGCTCGTAGAGCGGACGCACATCGGGAACGAAAGGAAGCATCACCACGGCATGCCGTGGCGGCACCCGTTGAGCGGCCTCGGCCAGGGTCTCATCCTGCCCCGCGCCCGCCAGCACCAGGCGGACCGGGGTCCGGACTTCCGCCAGCGCCGCGAGCGCGACCGCCTGGTCCTTTCGCCGGCTCACGATGCCGAGCGTGCGCCGCCCGGGCTCCCAACCGATGCGGGCGCGCCATTCCTCTACCGCGCCGGGTGCCACGGCGCGGTCCACCCGCTCCGCCACCAGCCCGTTGGGAATCACCGCCAGCTTGCGCCTCGGCGTGCCCCGGCGCACCAGCGCCTCGGCGACCGCGGTGCTGACGGCGATGACGCGCGCGGCGATCCGGCTCGCGATCCAGTTCTCCAGGAACATCGTCCGGGGCATCTGCCGGCGGGTCGCGATGAACGGGACGGTGAGCCGACCGCTCATGCCGAGCCAGGTGAGCGCGGCCCGGTCGCGCGCGCTCTGGGAGTTGACCAGCACGACGTTGTCGGCGGCGATGAGCCGCGCGAGCGCCGCCGCGTTCTCCCGCCGGCTGTGCGGCGGCAGCGCCAGCGCACGCACGGTCAGTCCGCGCTCACGGGCCAGGGCCTCGACCTCGGAGTCGGGTGGGCAGACGAAGCGCACGTCCCATCCTGCCCGCGCCAGGCCGAGGCTCAGGTGCAGGGTCGACGTGACCGAGCCGGCACCGCCGCCCTGATGGAGCACCTGCATGATCGTGGGAGAGGACATGACGCCGGGAAGATCCGTCACCTGGCGGAGGATGACAAGTTGTGGAACGCGCTAGATTGCTGCCCCATGCGCGTAGCGCTCTTCTTCTGGGGCCGACTTCCGGTCCCCGACTACGGCGGAACTCAGCGGATGGTCGTGTGCCTCGCGCGCGGCCTGGCGGAGGCCGGGCACCGGGTGTCGTTGCTCGCGGCGCCCGGGTCCGAGGTACCCGAGGCCACCCTGGTGCCGGTGGATCCGGTCGACGCTCGGCGGCCCGACTTCGCCATCGCGCCGCATCTGCCGAAGGACATGGATCTGCTCCTTTCCTTCGTCCCGCTGCGCCGGCCGCCCGACGCACCCTGGATCCACCGCCTCGCGGGCAACCGGAAGCCCGGAGAATCGGGTCCACCGAACACGATCTACGTGAGTGAGAACCATGCCCGGCGGCACGGCGGGCACGCGTGGGTCTACAACGGGCTGGACCCGCGGGACTTCGGCTTTCGCCGGGACAAGGACGATTACGACCTGTTTCTGGGACGGCTCCACCGGGCCAAGGGCTATCGCCTGGCCGTCGAAGGCGCGAAGCGGTCGCGCCGGCGGCTCCTCGTCGCCGGCGGATGGCGGCCGAGTCTGAGCCGCTGGGTCCGCTACATCGGCAAGGTCGGCGGTGCGCGGAAGGCCTCGCTGCTGGCAGGCGCGCGGGTGCTCTGGATGCCGGCGCAGTGGGAAGAACCGTGCAGCAACGCCATCCTGGAAGCGCTGGTCAGCGGCACCCCGGTCCTGGGCACGCGGCGCGGCTCGCTTCCGGAGATCATCACACCCGACGTCGGGGCGCTGGGGGATACGGTGGACGACCTGGTGGCGCTCCGTCCCGGGCTCGACCGCATCGACCCCGAGGCCTGCCGGGCCCGGATCGAGCGTCACTTCACCTATCGAACCATGACCGAGGGATATCTGCGGATGTTCCGGGAGTACCTGGCGAGCGGCGCGCTACCGGCGGGGGTGCCGCTCGGCGCCGCGGCGGGAGC
>DATCWW010000242.1:0-3758 GCA_036566145.1 Gemmatimonadales bacterium | reverse complement strand
GCGTAGGTCGGCGCCGCACCCTCCAGCATCCCGCGCAGTCTGGTCCGTCCGGCTTCGCCGGCCCATTCGGCCAGCACACCGCCCGTGAGCAGGCAGAGCACCAGCAGCCGCCAGGCCGACCAGGGCAGGGCAATCCCTCGGGCCCGTCGCAGATAGAGCTGCGCCCCGAGCAGGCCACCCACGGCAAGCGCGGCGAGCAGGAACCAGTCGAGGCGGTAACCGAGCCAGAGGTCCAGCACCCGGGTCCTCCAGGGGAAGGCGGGCCGAAACGACACACCGGTGTGCAACCGGGGTGCCAAGAATGGCTGGTGTTCAACCTCTTGTATCTCTTGGAGTTGGGGCCGCGATTGTCCGAGTTGCCTACCGGCACCCGCTCACATCGCGAGCCCATCCGCGTTTCCCCGGACGGCCAGGTCGCCTCGGCCTTGCTCGCCGGCCCGGGCCCGATACAGCTTTGTCGCCCATGCCCGGCCAGCCATTCGTCCAGATTGACGCGTTCACCCGCGAGTCGTTCGGGGGCAACCCGGCGGCTGTGTTCCTGCTTCCGTCGGGGCGCGACGAGGGTTGGATGCAGCGGGTTGCCCGCGAGATGAACCAGGCCGACACCGCCTTCCTGGTGCGCCGGGACGACGAGTTCGATCTTCGCTGGTTCACGCCGACGGTCGAGGTCGAGCTGTGCGGCCACGCGACGCTCGCCAGCGCGCACATGCTGTGGGAGTCCGGCGTGCTGCCCTCAGGCGCAACCGCGCGTTTCCGGACCCGGAGCGGGTTGCTCACCGCCCGCCTTCACGACGATCGGATCTGGCTCGACCTGCCGGCCGCTTCGCTCCGGGCGGAGCCCGCGGTGCCCGGCCTTGCCGGTGCCCTCGGTGCCGAGCCGATCGGCACCTGGCGAACGCCGTTCGACATTCTGGTCGAGCTGCCCGACGAGCGCACCGTCGGAGCGCTCCGCCCCGACCTGTCGCGCGTCGCGGCGATCGAGACTCGAGGCGTGATCGTGACCGCGCGGTCGGACGGAGCCGAGGCGGACTTCGTGAGCCGGTTCTTCGCCCCGCGGATCGGAATCCCCGAGGATCCGGTCACCGGATCGGCCCACTGCGCGCTCGGTCCCTTCTGGAGCGGCCGTCTCGGCCGGACCGAGCTGACTGCCCGGCAGCTCTCACCCCGTGGGGGCACGCTGTGGATCCGGCTCGATGGCGAGCGGGTACACCTGGGCGGTCATGCGGTGACGGTCCTGCGGGGCGAGCTGGTCTGATGGATCCGGTCGAAGCGTTCGGGACTCTCGATCTGCGGGTGGGACGGGTCCTCCGCGCCGAGGCGAACGAGCGGGCGCGCAAGCCGGCCTACAAGCTGTGGATCGATTTCGGGCCGCTGGGAGAGAAGACCTCGAGCGCCCAGCTTCGGGCTCGGTACCAGCCCGGAGAGCTGGTAGGCAGGCTGGTGGTGGCGGCGGTGAACCTGGGCACCCGGAACATCGCCGGGTTTCAGTCGGAAGTGCTGGTGCTCGGTTTGCCGGACGAGGCCGGCGAGGTGGTGCTCCTCGCGGTGGAGCGCGAGGTGCCGCTCGGCGGCCGGGTGTACTGAGCGGACGAGCTAGCGACCGCTGTCGGGCGCGGGCCGGAGCACCAGGCCCGTGACCTGGCCGTCGGGCCCGAGGCTCCATTCCAGCAGCATCGGATGCCGGGCGTGGTCGAACGACGCCGTGCGGCTGTACACCTGGAACGCCGAGGCCCGCTCGACCCGCTCGTCCACGACGCCGTGCTCTGGACCGAGCCGGCTGACCGCATGACCGGCGAAGCTGGCCAGCTCGCTCACGCTGCCGAACGCCTGCCGCATCTCGGGTGAGAAGCGGCCCCACAGCTTGTCGAACTGGCTGCCGTACAGCCAGGTGGTATAGAGGCGACCCTGCTCGATCGGCGCGCGGCTCGACGCATCATTCGGGGCGCAGGCCGCGGCCGCGGCGGCCAGCGTGACGCCCACAGTCCATCGCCACATCGTCGTTCCCTCGGTTGGCGGTCACCGGGGTCCACCTCTTGGAGGCGTCGTGCGGATCTACATCTCCGTCGACATGGAAGGCGTGGCCGGCGTAGCCCACGAGGACCAGACCGATCCGACTGATCCTCGGCATGCCGCGGAGTATAACCGATCGTGCCGGTTGATGACGGGCGAGGCGAACGCCGCGATCGAGGGCGCGCTCGCCGCCAAGGCCACCCGCATCCTGGTCAACGACAGCCACTGGCTCATGCGGAACCTCCTCCCCGAGGAGCTGCATCCGGCCGCGGAGCTCCTGAGTGGCACCCCGAAGCGCTGGTCCATGATGGAGGGGATCGACCTCGGCTTCGACGCGGCGCTCTGCATCGGGTACCACGCCCGCGCCGGCACGCCGAGCGCCGTGATCGACCACACCTACACCAGCCGAGTGCACGAGGCGCGGCTCAACGGCCGCCCGGTGGGCGAGCTGGCGCTCAACGCCGCGCTGGCGGGCACCTGGGATGTTCCGGTCGCGCTGGTGAGCGGGGATCAGGCGCTGGCGGAGGAGGCGCGGGAGGTATTGGGCGACGGGGTCGAGCGGGTCGTGGTGAAGCACGCGGTAAGCCGGTTCGCGGCCCGCAGCGTTTCACCCGCCGAGGCGTGTCGTCGGATCCGCGCGGGGACCACCGCGGCCCTCGCCCGGCCGCACCGTCCGCTGCGGCTCGATCCGCCGGTGCAGCTCGAGGTCGAGCTGGCGCTCACTCAGATGGCCGACATGGCCGAGCTGGTGCCGGGCTCCGTGCGCACCGGCGGCCGGACCGTCGCCTTCCGACATGATGATTATCGCGAGGTGTTCCGGGCCTGGCGCGCGATCTACAATCTGGCGGGCGGGGAGTAGGCCGGATCAGGCGGGGTTCGACTGCTCCACCCGGTCGATGACGAACACATTCCCGCTCCGGCATGCGCCGCTCTGGTTGAGCGCGGTGCCGAGCAGGGTGACCTCGGTGCCCTCCCGGCGGATGGCACTGGGCAGCTCCGCGGTCCGGAGCTCGTAGACGTCACCATCCGCGGTCTGCACCTGCCAGCAGCCGACGCCCTCGACGGTCGAGTAGTGGATCACGCCGATCACCCTGAGCTCCCCGGTGCTCGAGTCGGTGGAGATCGCACAGAAGGAGACCGAGGGCGATGTCGCCAGCAGGAGGGAAAATGCGGAGTGCTGCAGGAGCTGCCGGGGGTGCGCGGCCATAGGGCCTCCGGGGTGCCGTCGCTCCGCCAATATAGCGTTTCCGCTCGGCGCGGGAGGGGCCGGCGCAGCGCGGCGATTCCTTCACCAGACTTCACAAATGACTTTAGAGTAGAGCCACAACTCCCCGCAGAATAAGCGCTTTACGATCCCTATCGAGAAGCTGCTTCACCCAGTACCTCCCGTCCCCGCTCCATCGCCGCCTCGGTCTCGAGACTCTCCCGGTCGCGGAAGATCGTGGCCACCGCGTAGGTGCGATCGCCTCGGCGGAACCACACCGCGCAATCGTGCGCGGACGGATCGCCGTCCACATCGAGCACGTCCCATCGCTCCGCGTGTCCCACGTAATTGATGGCGACGTCGTAATGCTGGCTCCAGAAGAACGGCACCGCGTCGAAGCGGTGCTGGAGACCGAGCATGTTCTGCGCGGCGGCCTGGCCTTGCCGTTGCGCCACCACCCAGTGCTCGACCCGGATTCGCTCGCCGGTGAGCGGGTCCGGCCAGCGGGCGATGTCGCCCGCGGCGTAGATCCCCGGGGCGCTGG
>DATCWW010000113.1:0-2939 GCA_036566145.1 Gemmatimonadales bacterium | reverse complement strand
ACGGTGGCAGGCGCAGGGTGCTGGCATAGAGGGCGACCGCCCAGCGCTCCCGAGCCGGGAGCCGGTCCTCGAACGCCGGCATCGCGGTGCCGACGACGCCGATGCTGACGCGGCGGTAGTAGTCGAGTGGTGACCGGTCGCTCAGGTCGGCCCAGCGGGCCAGGTCGGTGGGCGGCGGATCGAGGCCGGCGCCGAGCGCTCCGTTGCCTGCACCGGCGTCCCCGTGACACCCGGCGCAGTTATCCCGATAGATTTGGGCGCCCCGAGCGAGTGACGGTGCCTTGGCCGGCAGCTGGTCGAGCACCACGTCGTAGTGTCCGGCGAGCGCCGCGGCGAACGCGCGCACCGCGCCGTCGAGCGAGTCGGGTGGCGCGACGGCCGAGACGAGCGCGAGCAGCGAATCGACCGTCGTGGCCGGCGCGATGCCGGGCCGGGACGGCAGCGAGGCCGCGGCTCGGCGCGATTCCTGGAGGAAGAGGCGGGCCTCGTCCACTTCGGCCTGGGCGACGATCCGTCCGTCCGCCACCCCGATCCGGTACTCCTGGGCGGCGAGCTGGGCAGTGGCCGCGGCCCGTCGGACCGAAGTGGTCACGTCGGTCTGGACAGCGGTCGAAGCTTGCGGCGCCCGGGATTGCGCGGCGGTGGAGAGGGCCAGCGTGAGAGCCGCGCCGATGAGAAGCATTTTCATCCGATTTGTGAGAAGCTCCGATCAAACTAGAATCCGTTGGTCGGATTTGGAAGACCCCGCTCCCTAGATGGCGTGAACGAAAGCACCTACACCTACGGCATCCTGGCGTTCCTGGCCTGTTGCGTCGCGGCCTGGCTGGTCCGGGAGCGCGCCCGGACGGTCCGGGCCGCTCGGCTCATCGCCGCGACCCGCCGGATCGCCGTTGGCGACGGGGCCACCTCCACCGGCCTTACCGGCCCGGATGACCTCGGCGTGCTGGGCGACGCCATCGACCAGACCGCGGCCCGGCTTCGGACCGTCACGGCCACCCTCCGCGCCCGGCAGGAGTGGTTCCGGATGCTGCTGGAGCACGGGTCGGATGTGATCCTGGCGCTCGATGCCGGCTTCCGGATCGGCTTCGCCGGCCCTTCCCTGCCTCGCGTCCTGGGCTGGACCGCCGCCCAGGTCGCCCGCCGGCCTCTGGCCGATTTCATCCACCCCGACGACATGGACGCGGTGCGGGCCTCGCTGGAGACCGTGCTCGAGCGGTCCGGCTTCGGCGAGCCGATCGCCTTCCGCTTCCGCCACGCGGACGGGGGGTGGCGCAGCGTCGAGGCGATCGGCAACCATCCCGAGGAGTGGGCCGGCCCCGAGCAGATCATCCTCACCGGACGCGACATCACCGCCCGCGAGCGGCTGGAGAGCCAGCTCCGTCAGGCGCAGAAGCTCGAGGCGCTCGGCCGCTTCGCCGGCGGCGTGGCGCACGACTTCAACAACCTGCTCACCGCCATTCAGGGCTACACCAGCCTCGTTCTCCTCGACCTGGGGCCGCACGACCCTCACCGCGAAGACCTGGAGGAGATCCGGAAGGCCTCGGAGCGCGCCGCGGCCCTCACCCGGCAGATCCTCGCCTTCAGCCGGCGCCACGTGATCGAGCCGGCGACCGTCGACCTGAACCAGACCATCGTCGACCTGGAGCGGCTGGTGCCCCGCCTGATCGGCGAGGACGTGGCGGTGGTGACGGCGCTCGACCCGGAGCTCGTGCCGGTACGGGCCGACGCGCGGCAGCTGGAGCAGGTGATTCTCAACCTGGTGGTGAACGCCCGCGACGCGATGCCCGAGGGCGGGCGACTGACCATCGAGACGGCGAGCGACCTGGTAACCGAGAGCGACGCGCGCGCCTCGCCCGACCTGCCCCCGGGCCGCTACGCGGTTCTTACCGTCAGCGACACCGGCACCGGCATCGATCCCGCGATCCTGCCCAACATCTTCGATCCCTTCTTCACCACCAAGGAGCCTGGCCGCGGCACCGGGCTCGGTCTGGCAACGGTATACGGGATCGTGAAGCAGGGCGGCGGGCACGTGGAGGTGGAGACGGCGCTGGGTGCTGGCGCATCGTTCCGGATCTATCTCCCGGCCTCGGACGAGAGTCTGACCGCGGAGTGGGCGGTGCCGTCGGGCCCGGGGCCGCGAGGCTCGGAGACGGTGCTGCTGGTGGAAGACGAGGAGTCGGTGCGGGTCTTCGCGAGCAAGGCGCTGGAGAAGCAGGGCTATCGCGTCCTGCAGGCGAGGCATGGCCGGGACGCCCTGCTTCGCCTGGCCGAGCATGAAGGCCCGGTGCACCTGGTGATCACCGATATCGTGATGCCGGAGATGGGCGGCGGCGAGCTGGCCCGGCGCCTCGCGGGAGAGCGGCCAGAGGTGCCCGTGCTCTTCATGTCGGGCTACACCGACGACGAAATCTCCCAGCGCGGCCTCGGCGCCGAGCAGGGGTTTCTGCAGAAGCCGTTTACCTCGGACATTCTGGCGAAGAAAGTCAGGGAGGTGCTGGCCGGGCGCCCGTAATCACCGCCACCGCCCCCGCCTCCACGCTCGAATGCGTCAGCGAGATCTGAATCCTCAGTCCGCCTGCCTCGGCGGCGAGCCGCTCGGCGAGACCGTGCAGCCGGATCGCGGGGCGCCCCTCGGCATCACGGGTGACTTCGATGTCGCGCCAGCCGACCCCGCGGGCGCCGGGGAGCGACTGCAGCGCCTTGTAGACCGCCTCCTTGGCGGCGATGCGCGCCGCGGCGTGGCCGGTGGGATCGGAGCGGGTCGCCAGATAGGCTCGCTCCTCGTCGGTGAAGAGGCGGGCGAAGGCGTGGTCCCCCTTGTCGGCCAGCATGCTCGCGACCCGGGCCAGGTCCACCAGGTCGATCCCCACCCCGATCGGGTTCACCACGTCGCCCACCACCAGTCGGCAAGCCCCTCCAGCGCCGGCGGCACCGGGAGG
>DATCWW010000099.1:0-5974 GCA_036566145.1 Gemmatimonadales bacterium | reverse complement strand
GATCGAACCCCCTGGGTGGTGGCCGGGGTCGCCCTGGCCGGCCTCCTCGGCATGCTCCTGTTCACCCTGGCCCGCCAGGCGCCGGCGCGAGCCGCCGACCTGCCGCCGGAGCAGGGTGGGGAAGTCGGGACGGCCGGACCGGGGGAAAGCCCACCCGACCTGAGCACCATGAGCCCGCGCGAGCGGTTCAACCGGCTGTACAACCGGATCATGCGCGGGGCGGAGGCGGGGGACGAAGCCAGCGTGACCCGTTTCACGCCCATGGCGCTGATGGCGTACGCACAACTCGACACCATCGATGCCGACGCCCGCTTCCACGCGGCGCTGCTCCAGGTCCACACCGGGAACGCCGACGGGGCCAAAGCCCTGGGTGACACCGTCCTGAGCCAGACCCCCGGGCACCTGTTCGGGTACGTCATTCTGGGGACCGTCGCACGGTGGAAAAAGGACGAGCCGGCCCTCCGCCGGGCCTACGCCGGCTTCCTCCAGCACTACGAGGCGGAAATGAAGGCGGGCCGGGCCGAGTACGAAGAGCACACCAGGTCGCTGGAGGACTTCCGCAAGGCGGCGCTCGCCGCCAAGGAAACCCCGGCCGGTTCTTGATCGACCGATCGAGGCGCGGAAGATTCAGGCACTTCGCGAGTTAGCTTTGGAGCACACCATGAAAGCAGGACACAAGTTCCTCCTCGGCGCCGCCGCCATCGTCGTGAGCGTCGGCTTTCTCATCGCCGAAGGGGTAAAGGAGACCGGGGTCTACTTCCTGACGCCGTCCGAGCTGGCCGCGAAGACCCAGGCCGATCCGACCTTCTTCGACGTCGGCCTCAAGATGGGCGCCAAGGTGGTGCCCGGCTCGGTCCGACGGGCGCCCGACAACCGCCAGATCGACTTCGAAGTGAGTGACGGCGCCAAGAGCTACCCGGTGACCTACCGGGGTCTCGTCCCCGACACATTCACCGATGCCAACGACATCGAAGTGATCGTGGAGGGGAGGCTGGGCCGGGACGGTGTGTTCCGCGCGACCGAGGTCCTGGCCAAGTGCGGCTCCCGGTACGAGGCCGCGTACGACAAGTCCAAGAAGGCCTGACCGATGACTCTCCTGGGACAGTTCGCGCTGTGGGTGGCGCTCCTGCTCGGCGTCTGGTCGGCGACGGTGGCGTTCAGCGGACGGTGGCAGGGCAGGGAGGAGCTCCGCCGAAGCATCTCGGGGGCGGTGTACGGCAGCTTCGCGGCCCTGGCCGTGGCGGCGCTGGCCCTCTGGAAGGGGCTGGTGACCCACGATTTCAACATCGAGTACGTGGCGGCGTACACCTCGCGCAATCTGCCCTCGGGGTACATCGTCTCCGCGCTGTGGGCCGGGCAGAAGGGCTCCCTCCTCTTCTGGGCCCTGGTCCTGAGCCTGTTCGCCTCCCTCGCCCAGGTGCTCACGCCGCGGCGCTATGCCGCGCTGCTCCCATACGTGGCCGGGGTGACCTCCGCCGTCACCGCGTTCTTCGTCTGCACCATGATCTTCGCCGCCAATCCGTTCGAGCGGCTCCCCTTCACCCCCGCGGACGGCCGGGGACTCAATCCCCAGCTGCAGAACCCGGGGATGATGATCCACCCGCCGATGCTGTACCTCGGGTACATCAGCATCACGATCCCCTTCGCCTTCGCCGTGGCGGCGCTGCTGAGCCGCAGTCTGGATACCGGGTGGATCCACGCCATCCGGAAGTGGACACTGGTGAGCTGGCTGTTCCTGTCGATCGGCATCACCCTGGGAATGTGGTGGGCCTACGTCGAGCTGGGATGGGGCGGCTACTGGGCCTGGGACCCGGTGGAGAACGCGAGTCTGCTCCCCTGGCTCACCATGACCGCGTTCCTCCACTCGGTCATGATCCAGGAGAAGCGCGGCATGCTCAAGCGCTGGAACCTGGGGCTCATCATCGGGACGTTCCTCCTCAGCATTTTCGGCACCTTCATCACCCGCTCCGGGGTGATCGCCAGCGTGCACAGCTTCACCCAGTCCAACGTCGGCTACTTCTTCCTGGCGTTCCTGGCGGTGAGCGGGGTGCTGGCGTTCACCCTGTTGTACACCCGCTGGCCGTCGTTGCGGGCCGAGGTGCAGCTCGAGTCGATGCTGAGCCGCGAGGCCGCATTTCTCTTCAATAACCTCCTCCTGGTGGGCGTGGCCTTTTCGGTCCTCTGGGGCACCCTCTTCCCGATCCTGTCCGAGCTGGTGCGGGGCAGCAAGATCACGGTCGGTCCGCCCTTCTTCAATCGGGTCAACATCCCGATCGGGCTGCTCCTGCTGGCGCTGACCGGGGTGGGACCGCTGATCGCCTGGCGCAAGGCCTCCACGGCCAACCTGCGCCGCCAGTTCACCGCGCCCGTGGCCTCGGGACTGGTGACCCTGGTCGGCCTGCTGGCGTCCGGCATGCGGGACTTCTACGCCATCATGGCCCTCGCGCTGGCCGGCTTCGTGGCCGGCACGATCGTCCAGGAGTTCTGGCGCGGCGTGCGGGCCCGCCGGCGGATGCACGGCGAATCGGTTCCGCTGGCCTTCTCCCGCCTGGTCGCGCGCAATCGCCGCCGCTACGGCGGATACCTGGTGCACGTGGGAGTGCTGATCTACTTCGTCGCCTTCTCCGGGATGGCCTTCAAGCGGGAAATGGAGGCGACGCTCAAGCCGGGGCAGTCGGTCCGGATGCAGAGTCCCTTCGGCCATACCTATACGCTGACCCATATGGGGGTGTCGCAGTTCGAGGCCCTCAACCGCATCGTCTCCGCCGCCACCGTGGCCGTGGCGAAGGACGGGAAGCCCGAAGGTTTGATGACCTCGGAGAAGCGGCAGCATGTGGACAGCTTCAAGCGCCCGACCTTCGAGCCGTCGACGGAGGTCGGGATCCGCAGCGGGCTGCAGGAGGACCTCTACATCACCTACGCCGGGTCGGTGAACGGTACCGAGGAAGCGGTCTACCGGTTCACCATCAATCCGCTGGTCTGGTGGCTCTGGTTCGGCGGCTTCGTCCTGGTGTTCGGCGGGGTCGTGACGATGTGGCCGGGCGGCGGTCCGACGGTCGCCGCACCTCGGCGAGCGGTGGCGGGATACGAGGTCGCGCTGGTAGGGGGAGGGCCGGAATGAGCAGCCTCGGACGCCGCGATTTTCTCGGCCGGCTCGGTGCGCTCGCGGCCGTGCCCGCGGGACTGCAGGCGCAGGATTCCCTCGCGGGTCGGGGCGATGTGGGTACCCTGCGCGATCCCTACGCCGTGGGTCGGCCGCGGGACGTGACCCGGATCGAAGACTACGACGAGCGGATCAAGGCGATCGAGCATCGGCTGGCGTGCAACTGCGGCTGCACCCTGGATGTGTTCACCTGCCGGACCACCGACTTTACCTGCACCTATTCGCCGAAGCTGCACCGTGAGGTGGTCGCGATGGACAAGGCGGGGAAATCCGCCCAGGAGATTCTCGATGCCTTCGTGGCCGAGTACGGCGAGAAGGCCCTGATGGCGCCCAAGCCGGAAGGGTTCAACCTCTGGGGCTATCTACTCCCGGGGTCGCTGATCCTGGCGGCGGGTGCCGGTCTCTTCGCGTTCGTGAGCCGGCGGCGTGTGACCGTGGCGGCCGCGGGGGCGGAGGCGCCCGATGCCGCGCCAAGTGGCGCGGGCCCGACCGCGACCCCGGAAGAGCTCGAGCGGCTGCGTCAGGCGCTCGCCGAGGTGGAGGACTAGTGCTGGCCGAAGTGGTGGCCGCCGTGCTGCTGGGCGCGCTGGCCCTTTGGCTCGTGCTCTGGCCCATGTTCACCCGGACACCTTTCCGCCCACGGGCGGCCGAGCCGCCCGAGCCCGAGGAGACGGCGCGTGGAGTGGCGCTCACCGCGCTCAAGGAGATCGAGTTCGACCGCGAGACCGGCAAGCTGTCCGACGCCGACTACACCTACCTCAAGGAGAAGTACACCGCCGCCGCCCTCCAGGCACTCCGCGCCGAGGCGCCCGACGACATCGAAGCCATGGTTGCGGCCCGAGTCCGTGTGCTTCGCTCCGCTTCAACCCCGGTATCGGCAGGCGCCCTGGTCTGCGCTGCGTGCGGCCCGCGCCCCGAGCCCGACGCGGTGTTCTGTTCCGGATGCGGGGTGCGGCTGGCCGTAGCGGGCCGGTGCGATCGCTGCGGCGCGGCCCTGGCACCCGACAGCCGGTTCTGCGAGGGATGCGGCAACCGGGTGGCCGCGTAGCCTGGTCAGGTCTTACAACGGAGCGCGGACCACGATGCCCAGGGTGACGCTCACGAGCGTGCGGGTTTCGTAGGTCTCGCCGGCGTCTTCGGATACGAATGGGCTGCCCGACACTCCCACCCCGAGACGGTTTTCCACCGCCCACGTGCCGAGCGGAAGGCGCAGCGCCGCCAGGGCCGCTCCGCCGAAGCGAACCCTGTCCTCGCCGATTACGCGCCACCAGTCCAGGGTAGGGCCGGCCCCCAGATTCAGGGAGCCGGCCCCGATTCCGAGCAGCCGCCGTGTCAGGCCGGCACCCAGTCGCCACCGCGTGAGCCGGGTAGTCCGATCGAGAACCGCGACGCTCGCGTTGTCCGCCTGGGGCCGCATTCCCGCCCAGCCGGCGACGAGCTCGCCCCGCCAGGCGGCGCCGCCCCGCGCCAGCGTCAGCGCGATGCTGGTGCCCGACGCGGGACGAAGCCCCGCCGCGGCGTCCTGCGAGGGCGCCGCGGCGTCCACCAGGCCTCGGCTGAAGCGCACCGACTCCAGCAGGACTCCCAACTCCCAGCCCGGTGACGGCACCACCTGCGCCGAGCCGGTCACAGGGATGGCGAGGATGGCGGCGATGAGGTACGGCGGCAGGCGCATCGAGGCCCTCTGGGGTTGCCGGAGAATGCGGGACTCCCATCAACAGAAAATCAAAACGCGGCGGCCGGGGGAAGCCGGCCGCCGCTGGCCCTACTGCATCTGCAGGTACAGCCATCCGTTCGTCTGGTTGTTGTCGCCCTTGACTACCCAGTTCGCGTTGGGGTAGGACACGCCCACCACACTCGATTCGACCGCGTTGCCGATCAGCTCATCGTTGGTGGTGATCACACTGGCCAGCGCTCGGAGAATCTTCTGAAGGGCATTGGCCCGCTTCCACAGTCGGGCCAGGGTGCTGGTGGTGCTGTCCCGGCCGCCGGTGAGCTTGGGATAGGCCGCTTCCACCGATTTGACCAGCGTATAGAACCGGTTGGGATCCACCTTGATCTGGCAGGCGGTATCGTCGTCTTCCACCGCGAACACTCGGAAGTTCTGGCTCGGGTGGGCGTTCCGGTAGGCGGTGATCTGCTGGTCGCTCAGCAAGAGCACGCTGCCGGTCCAGTCATCATCGTCCATGTTGAACTGGTAGTACGATCCGGACGCCCGCTCGCCGGCGCAGGCGTAGGTCTGCAGCGAGTCGCTGGTGCCGGACTGCCCCAGAATGTGGATCTCGAACTCCGGATTGCCCTTGGGCCAGCCCTCGAAGTCTTTGACGAAGTGCGCGTGCTTCATGTAGAGGCCGTGCGGGGGCCCGGCCGGCGCCCCGCCCCCGTCGCCGAGAAAGTTGTCCAGCGTCGGGCGGGGCGAGGGATGGTTGAAGTCCGTCTCGACCGGGACCACCACGAGCACCGGGGTAGCCGGTGGGCGCTCCGGATCGAGGATCAGGCGGCGTCCATCGAGCGTGAAGGCGACCGGAGCCTCGTGATCGCCGCCCACCGTGGCGACCAGCAGACGATCGTCCCCGCGCCACGCCGCCCGATGCGCCGGGACCGGCAGGTACATCTCCAGCGGCACGGCGCTGTGCGCCTCGGTGCTGAGGGCGGCCACCGAGAGCCCGTTGGCCCGCGCCACCGCACGGAGCGTCTGGCCATCACCGGCGTCGAGCCAGCGCTGGAAATGCAGCTTGTGCTCCCGGATCGGCGACCGGTCGAGCGCATTCTTGACGTGACGACGGAACTCCGCGTTGGCCAGGGCGTGGG
>DATCWW010000093.1:0-17649 GCA_036566145.1 Gemmatimonadales bacterium | reverse complement strand
GGTCCGGCCGCCGAGCCGGCGCCGAGACTCGCCCGACTGGAACCAGCCGAGCGGAATCGGCTGCATCGGATCCGCCTCGAGATGAAGCACGCGCCGATCGTGATCGCTCCCGGCGTGACCTACGCGGCCTGGACCTTCGGGGGTACGGTACCGGGGCCGGCGCTGCACGTCCGCCAGGGAGACACGGTGGACTTCACCCTGGTGAACGGCGCGAACATCCCCCACAGCATGGACTTTCACGCCGCGGAGATCGCGCCGAGCAAATATTACACGAACGTCATGCCGGGCGACTCGCTGCACTATCGCTTCGTAGCGCGGGTCCCCGGGGCGTTCATGTATCACTGCGGCACCGCGCCGGTGGCGATGCACATCGCGAACGGCATGTACGGCGCATTGGTCGTGGATCCAGCCACGCCGCGATCGAAGGCGAACGAGCTCGTGTTGGTGCAGAGCGAGTTCTATCTCAATGCCAAACCCGACCGGGACGGAAATCAGGGGCTCGATTGGCAGAAGCTCCTGGGTCAGGCGCCCGATCACATCGTCTTCAACGGTCGCGCGGGTCAGTACGCCAGTCATCCGATCGAAGCCCGGCCCGACGAGCTGATCCGGATCTACCTGGTGAACGCCGGACCCAACCGGATCAGCTCGTTTCACGTGGTAGGGGGAATCTTCGAGCGGGTCTTCGAGGACGGCACTCAGGCGAACCCGCTGATCGGAGTCCAGACGGTAAACGTTCCGGTGGGGGGCGGCGCCATCTTCGAGATCCGCCTGCGGGAGCCGGGCGACTATCCGTTCGTGACGCACGCCTTTGCCGACGCCACCAAGGGCGCGGTGGGCGTACTGCGAGCGAGCGGCGGCGCGGCAGCGCGCGTCAGCTCACCGCCGTGACCCTTCCCCCGCCTGACGGACGCCGCGATAACCGAAGCCGCGAGCCCGATCGGCGAGCGCCGAGGGGCGCCGACATCCTCCACGATCCGCGCCTCAACCGGGGCACCGCGTTCAGCGAGGAAGAGCGCGAGGCGTTGGGTTTGCGCGGGCTGCTGCCACCACGGGTATTCACCCAGGAAGAGCAGGTGCGGCGGATCCTGGCCAACCTGCGCCGGCTCGAGGAGCGCCCGCTGGACCAGTATCTCTACCTGATCGACCTCCTGGACCGGAACGAGCAGCTCTTCTACCGCACCGTCATCGACAACCTGCCCGCGTTGCTGCCGGTCCTGTACACGCCGACGGTAGGCGAGGCGTGCCGGCAGTTCGGTCTGATCTTCCGCCGACCCCGGGGATTGTACGTCTCGGCCCGGGACCGCGGCCGCGTCCGGGAGCTGCTCCGCAACTGGCCCCAACGCAATGTCGCGGTCGTGGTGGCTACCGACGGCGAGCGCATTCTGGGCCTGGGCGATCTCGGCGCGCACGGGATGGGGATCGCGATCGGCAAGCTCATGCTCTACACCGCGTGCGGCGGACTGAGCCCGTCCCGCGGACTGCCCGTGATGCTCGACGTGGGGACGGACAACGAGACGCTGCGCTCGGCTCCGCAGTACATCGGCCTTCCCCAGCCGAGGCTGCGCGGCCCGGCATACCTGGAGCTGGTAGACGAGTTCATCGAGGCGGTGGAGGAGGTGTTCCCCGGGGCCCTGATCCAGTTCGAGGATTTCGGGACCCCGAACGCGTTCGCGCTGCTCGCCCGGTACCGCGAGCGCGCGCGCATGTTCAACGACGACATCCAGGGGACCGCCGCCGTGGT
Organism: Gemmatimonadales bacterium; assembly: GCA_036566145.1. Classification (GTDB taxonomy): domain Bacteria; phylum Gemmatimonadota; class Gemmatimonadetes; order Gemmatimonadales; family GWC2-71-9; genus CAVVWJ01. The sequence goes on along the minus strand of DATCWW010000093.1, from coordinate 15,908 downwards.
GGTGGCCGGGCTGCTCACGGCGGGGCGGCTGACCGGGACCCCGCTCCGGGCCCAGCGCGTGCTCTTCGTCGGGGCCGGCGTGGCGGTGGGCGCTGCCGATCTCCTCACCGCCGCGCTTGTGCGGGAAGGGCTGACCGAGGTGGAGGCGCGCCGCCACAGCTGGTTCTTCGACCGCGACGGTCTGCTGGTGGCGGCCCGGAGCGCGTTGCCGGCCTACCCGCTGCCTTACGCCCACACACACCCGCCCGAGCCCGATCTGCTCGCGGCGGTGCGCGCCCTGCGTCCGACCGCGCTCATCGGTCTCTCCGGCCAGGGCGGGTTGTTCACCGAGTCCGTGCTCAGGGCCATGGGGGAGATCAATCCCCGGCCGATCGTCTTCGCGATGTCGAACCCCACGATCTGCGCCGAGTGCACCGCCGAGGCGGCGTACCGGGTCACGGACGGGCGGGTCATCTACGCGAGCGGGAGTCCGACCGCGCCGGTGGAATGGCGGGGGCAGCCGCGGGCCGTGGGCCAGGCGAACAACGCCTACGTCTTCCCCGGCGTGGGCCTGGGGGTGGTCGCGGCCCGGCTTCCACGTATCACCGACCCGATGTTCCTGGCGGCCGCGGAGGCCCTCGCCGGCGCGGTGCTTCCGGCGGAGCTGGACCGGGGCGCCGTGTACCCGGCCATCAACCGCCTGCGTGAGGTGGCGGTGCTCGTGGCGGAGGCGGTTGTGACCGAAGCCACGCGGGAGTTTCAGGGGGTCCCGTCGGCGGAGGAGCTCTCGGCGGCCATCAGGGAACAGCTCTACCAGCCGAGCTATCCGAGCCTGTCGCCCGGAGGCCCGGGCCTGCTCGCCGAGGACGAGCTCCCGTCCTGAGGGCCGCCCCAGGCGGCCTCCGAAACGCAACGGGGCGAATCTCGCGATTCGCCCCGCTCGTTTGTCCGACCCTTCGGCGCCTACTGCACCGCGTTCATCATGTCGAAGATCGGCAGGTACATCGCGATCACCATGCCGCCCACGATCACGCCCAGGATCACGATCATGGCGGGCTCCATGAGGGAGAGGAGCGCGCTCACGGCCACGTCCACTTCCTCGTCGTAGAAGTCCGCGATCTTGCTCAGCATCTCGTCCAGGCCGCCGGTCTGCTCACCCACGGCGATCATGCTGATTACCATCGGGGGAAAGACTTTCGACTTTTCCAGCGGGGCCGCGATGGTCTCGCCGCCGGCGATCGAGTTGCGGGACTCCATCACCGCGTCGTGGATGATGGTGTTGCCGGCCGTCTTGGCGGTGATCTCCAGGCCCTCGAGGATCGACACGCCCGAGCTCACCAGAGTGCCGAGGGTCCGGGTGAAGCGGGAGACGGCCGACTTCCGGAGCACGTCGCCCAGCACCGGCGAGCGGAGCAGAGCGCCATCGATCTGCCGCCGGCCGCCGGGGGTGCCGTAGTAGCTGCGGATCGCGAAGATCGCCGCACCGATAGCCAGCAGCATCGCCCACCAATACCCGATCAGGAACTGCGACATCGCGATCACGATCCGGGTGGGGAGTGGCAGCTCGAGCCCCGCCCCGGCGAACATGTTCTGGAAGGTCGGAATCACGAAGATGAGCAGGATCGCGATGGCCCCGCCTGCCACCGTGATGATGACGCCCGGGTAGATCATGGCGCCCTTCACCTTGCGGATCAGCGCGTCGTTCTTCTCCAGGAACGCGGCGAGCCGGAGCAGAATGGTGTCGAGGATACCGCCCGCTTCGCCGGCGGCCACCATGTTCACATAGAGGTCGCTGAACGCCTTGGGGTGGTTGGAGAGCGCGTCGGCCAGGGTGTTACCCGCCTCGACGTCGTACACCACCGACTTGGTGACTTCCCGGAGCGCCTTGTTCTCCGTCTGCGTGGCCAGAATGTTGAGCGACTGCACCAGCGGCAGGCCCGCGTTGATCATGGTCGCGAACTGCCGGGTGAAAATCACGATGTCGCGGGTCTTGATCCGCGGGCCGCCCATGCTGAGCGAGATCTGCTTGGGGGCTTCCCGCACGCTCACCAGAATGAGCCGGTTCTTCCGCAGATAGGCGCTGACGTCGTCCTTGGTGGCGACGTCGAGCTGGCCTTTCTGGATCTGGCCGGTGGTGCTGCGCGCGGTGTACTCGAACATTGGCATGTTGGGTGATCTCCTGAGATCAGTCATCGGCGATAAGGCGGTACGATCCCTCCGCCGCCAGCCCGACCCTACCGCCTTACCGCTTCAGCCCTCCCGACAGCTTCCGCTCGCCCGGCCCCGCGGCGATGTCCTGCTCCTCCATCGGGGTCACGCCGATCATCCGGAGGAACTCCTTGGGATCGTGGGACACCCGTTCGCACTCCTCTTGGGTCACTTCCTTGTTGGTGTACAGCTGGTAGAGCGCGTCGTTCATCGTCTGCATACCGTGCTTCTTGCCCGACTGCATGGATGAGTAGATCTGGTGGATCTTGTCATCGCGAATGAGCGCCCGGATGGCGGGTGTGGCCACCATGATCTCGCAGGCCATGACCCGGCCCCGGCCGCGCGCCTTGGGCAGCAGGGTCTGCGTCACGACCCCCTCGAGCACGAAGGCCAGTTGGGCCCGCACCTGCGACTGCTGATTGGACGGAAAGACGTCGATGATCCGGTTGATCGACTCCGCCGCGGAGTTGGTATGGAGCGTCGCCAGCGCCAGGTGTCCGGTTTCGGCGATCGTGAGCGCCGCGCCGATGGTGTCGAGGTCGCGCATCTCACCCACCAGGATGACGTCGGGGTCTTCCCGCAGCGCGTACTTGAGTGCGGTGGAGAAGCTGTTGGTGTCGGTGCCGATTTCCCGCTGGTTCACGATGCACGACTGGTGGCGGTGGATGAACTCGATCGGATCTTCCACCGTGATGATGTGACCCTTGCGCTCCTTGTTGATCTTATCGATGATCGCGGCCAGCGTGGTGCTCTTGCCCGAGCCCGTGGGCCCGGTGACCAGAATCAGCCCACGGGGCCGCTCCGCCAGCCTGGCGACGACGGGAGGCAGGCCAAGCTCCTGGAAGGTCCGCACATTGAAGGGAATCATGCGGATTGCCATGGAGACGCAACCCCGCTGCTTGTAGACGTTTCCGCGGAACCGGGCCAGGTTCTGGATGCCGAAGGAGAAGTCGAGCTCGTTCTCGTTCTCGAACCGCTTCTTCTGGTTCTCGGTCAGCACCGAGTAGGCCAGGTGCAGGGTGTCCTTGGGAGACAGTATCTCGGCCACCGAGCTGTCGGTGATGTCGCCGTCGACCCGGAGCTTTGGGCGCTCCCCGGTGGTGATGTGGAGGTCGGACGCCTCCTTTTGAATCATCTCTTCCAGCAGGGATCGCAGATTGAAGGTCATCCGGCCGTCTCCTTGACCACTTCTTCGAGGGTCGTGACACCGCGCTCGATCTTCTTCATGCCGTCCATTCGCAGGGTCAGCATGCCGTCCACCACCGCCTGCTCCCGCAGCTCGGCCACCGAGGCGCCGCGGAGGATCATCCGCCGCAGCTCGGGGCTCAGCGCCATGACCTCGTAGAGGCCCGCCCGGCCCTTGTAGCCGGTGCCGCTGCAGGTGTCGCAGCCGGCGCCTTTCATGAACTGGATCGCTCGGAGAGAGTCAAGTTCCGTGCCCAGGGAGTGCAATTCCTCGTCCTTGTACTTGTGCGGACCTTTGCAGTCCTTGCAGATCCGCCGCACCAGCCGCTGGGCCACCACCAGGTTCACCGCGCTGGCCACGTTGAAGGCCTCGATCCCCATGTCGATCATACGGGTGATCGTGCTGGGCGCGTCGTTGGTGTGCAGAGTGGACAACACCAGGTGGCCGGTGAGCGCCGCCTTGATCGCGATACCGCCGGTTTCCAGGTCGCGGATCTCACCGATCATGATGATGTTCGGGTCCTGCCGCAGGAACGCCTTGAGCGCCGCGGCGAAGGTGAGCCCGATCTCGCTCCGCACCAGCACCTGGTTGATGCCCATCAGGTTGTACTCGACCGGGTCCTCCGCGGTCATGATGTTGACCTCGGGCGTGTTGACCCTGGACAGCGCGGAGTAGAGCGTCGTCGTCTTGCCCGATCCGGTCGGGCCAGTGACGAGCACCATGCCGTAGGGGTTGAGGATCGCCTTCATGAGATCCTTTTCCGCCTGCGGCTCGAAGCCGAACTTGGTCAGGTCCAGGGTCAGGTTGCCCTTGTCGAGAATTCGGAGCACGATCTTCTCGCCGAACAGCACCGGCAGGGTGCTCACGCGGAAGTCGATGACGCGGGCGCCCAGCTTGAGCTTGAGCCGGCCGTCCTGGGGGACCCGGCGCTCGGCGATGTTGAGCTGGCTCAGGATCTTGATGCGGGAGGTGAGCGCGGCCTTCATCTTGAGCGGAGGACGCATGATCTCGAGCAGCGCGCCGTCGATGCGGTAGCGCACCCGGATCTCGTGCTCGAACGGCTCGATGTGGATGTCGCTCGCCCCCCGCTTCACCGCGTCGATCAGCATCCCGTTGATCAGCTTGACCACCGGCGCGTCCTCGATCTGCGCCTGGGTGGCGACCTCCTCCTCCGTCTCCTCCACCACCTCAACGTCTTCGCCGGTGGCCTCCATGTCCCTGAGGAGGCTCTGCAGCTCCTGCTGATCGTTGGCGTAATGCTTCTCGATCAGGTTCCGCAGGGTGAACTCGCCCGCGAGCACCGGAAAGAGATCGAACCGGGTGATGAACTTGAGATCTTCCAGCAGGCCGAGATCGGTGGGGTCGGCCATGGCGACGGTGAGCGTGCGACCCTCCCGCTTGAGCGGAAGGACCACGGCCTTGGTCGCCATGTCGCCGGGCACCAGCTTGATGATCTTGGGATCGACTTCGAAGCGGGAAAGATCCACCGCCGGCATGCGATACTGCCGGGCCAGGAGCTTGGTGACCTCCAGCTCAGGCACCAGCCCCAGCTTGACCAGGACGTAGCCCAGCCGGTGCTTGCTGGCCTTCTGCTCGATGAGAGCCTGCGCCAGCTGCTCCCGCGAGATCAGCCCCTCGCGGAGCAGAATCTCACCGAGCCGGTCGGCGCCTCCTGCGGCTGCGGTCGCCATGATCGGGTGTGTTCCGGACAGATAAGTTGTTGACCGGGTACTATATCGGAATCGAACCCGGCATTCTTGAGCCGCCGGGGTCATGGCACCGCCACGTGCTCCCGGACCCTGGCCACCGCCGCAGCACCCATCCCGGGAACCCGCCCCAGGTCGTCCACCGACTGAAATGGGCCGTGTTGCGCACGGTATTGCACGATTGAGGCCGCACGGGCAGGACCAATGCCGGGAAGCGCATCCAGGGCCGCGGCGTTGGCAGAGTTGAGGTTCAGCCGTCCGGGCCGGTCGGGCCCCGGGGTGGGGCCGGGCAGGAGGCCCGTAGTCGTGGCAGAAAGCGGGGCCAGCCCGGGGGTAGCGCCTGTGGCGCCGGACTGGCCTTGCCGGTACGCCGGCGCCCCGCCCGACGCCCCCGAGAAGCTCAGGTGCTCCGCCAGGGCGCCCAGCAGCCCCGGGCCCACCCCAGGAACGCCGTCGAGCGCCGGAAGGCCGCCGAACGGGCCGTGCGCCTCCCGATACGCCACCATGCGCTTGGCGAGTGCCATGCCGACCCGCGGCAGCCGGGCAAGCTCGGCGGCGGTGGCGCGGTCGGCATCGATGCGCTCGCCCGGGGCAAGGGGGCGCGCGAGTGCCAATATGCTGTCGCGATGCGGGAGCGGTGACTTGGGCGGCAGGGCCTGCAGCAGCTCGACCTGGCCCGGCGGTGCGCCCGAGGGGACCAGCCAGCGCCGGACGCCGTGGCCGAGGAGGCCCAGGCTCAGCAACAGCAGCAGCGCCCGCCGCTCGGTGGCCGACATGGCGCTACGCTAGCCTGTGCGCCTCCGTCCGGTCGCGCCTGACCATCGCGGCAGGGCGCCGAATCCCGCGACTACTGCCGGCGCACCAGCGCCATCGCCAGGTCGCCCACGATCTGAAGGCTGCGGTCGCTCACCTTGTCGAGCTTATCCTCCGGCGTGTGCCAGGCGGGGTAATCGAAATCGACCACGTCGATGGCGCGGATGCCGACCTTCTGCAGCTCCAGGTGGTCGTCGATCAGCGTGTGCTTGGGACTGTCGATGAACACCGCCCGGTACCCGAGCAGCCTGGCGGTGTCCCAGACCAGATTGACCACCTCGGGCGCCCCGATGAGCGAGTTCCCTTCCTGGTAGATCTGCAGCTCCCGGTCGGCCACCAGATCGAAGAGCACGGCAAAGAGCGGCTTGGGCCCCGGGGGCTGATGGGCCGCGTAATACCGCGACCCGATGAGCACGTCGTTCGGCGTCGCGGTGAAGTCGCCGTAATCCTCGCCGTCCACGAACAGCAGGTCCACACCGACCGTCGGCGGCGCACGGTGGAGCACGTCGGCCACGCCGAGCAGGACCGCGACGCCCGAGCCCCCGTCGTTGGCGCCGGGCACCGGCGCGGTGGAGTCCCGGATGGCGGGCCCGTCCGCGTGCGGCCGGCTGTCCCAGTGGGCCAGGAACAGCAGCCGCCGGTCGGCCGCGGGATTGAAGCGGGCCAGGAAGTTGGAGAGCTGCAGGCTGTCACCCTTGGCGGTGACGTGGGTCCACTGCTGCGTGACCAGCGTGTCGGTCCGCCCGCGCAGCAGGCTGTCCAGCCAGGCGGCCATGCGCCGGTGCGCCTCGGTGCCCGGGATCCTGGGACCGAAGCCGACCTGCGTCTCGATATAGTGGAACGCGCCGGGGCCGTCGAACTCCCTCGGCGGGGGCGTGTCGCGATGGCAGGCGGCGAGCAGCGTGGCGGCCAGCGCCGGCAGGATGAACTCGAAGCGGAAGATGCGCACCTAGCGATTGCCCCCGGTGTCGAACGACCATTGGAAAGAAGCCAGCAGCGAGATCTGTGAGGTCCGCTGGTTGAGATGGCGGGCCTCGTTGATCGAATAGCCCACCTGCAGCCCCGCGGTCAGCGAGCTGACCACATCGGTATCGAGCCCGCCGCGGAGCTCCTGCCGGATCACATCCGAAATGGTAGTGCACTCGATGCTCGACGCCTGCTCCAGGCAGCTCCGCACGCTCGAGTACAGCGCCGAGATGGTGGAGCGCACCTGTCGGCGGGTCCGGCCGAATGCACGCGGCATCCGGAAGCTGTGACTGAAGTTACCGGCCAGCTCGTTCTGGTCGAGGACCGTCGTGCTGGAGGTATTGGCGGTTTCCTGCCCCAGCGTATTCCAGGAGAACGTGAAGCTCATCCCGTTGCGCAGCCCGATCTGAAGGTCGGGCCGCCAGGAATCGGAGTTGATGGCGCTCTGCGCCTCGTTCGCCTGGCCGGCCTGGAACGAGCTTCCCTCCCGGTGGCGGAAGGCGACGCCGGCGGAGAAGAGATTGAACGTGCCCGCGCGGAACACATGGTTCCACCGCACGTTGCCGACCGGCCACTCGCGCTGTTCCACGGTGGTGAGCACGCGGGTCTGGCTCACCAGCTGATAGCGGTCGGTGGAGGTGTGCCCGTAGGTCAGGGACCCGCTGAAGCCGTACGGCAGGTCGGCGCCCGAGGTGACGTTCGTGGTCCAGGTCACGCTGGATCCCAGCGCGTCGGTACCTTCCTGCTCCAGAAAGTTCTCCAGTCCGCCGAGCGCCAGCATGTAGCCCAGACTGGGATTGAACGCGGCCAGGTCGAAGGTCGAGGTCCGCTGGACCCGGCGGCTCACGTCGAACGGGCGCACCCGCCCCAGCGCCCGGGCGATGCCGCCCGAGTCTCCCGCCATGCCGCGCAGGAGTCGGGGCAGATCGAAGGTGAACCCGGTCTCCCAGCTTCGCAGGTTGTTCAGCGTCTGCGGGAGGATGAACGCCCCGCTGTCGACATCCTCACGCACCGGCTCACGGGAGGTGAGGCTCCGGGACAGGACGAAGCTGCTTCCCGAGAGGATCCGAAGTCCCAGCCAGGAGGTGACCCGGGGCGTACTGGAGAGTGAGGTGGTCACCACCCGATCCCGCTCCACCCCGACCGGAATGCCCAGCAGGAACTGGCGCTCGCTGTAGGCCAGGCGCCCGAGCGAGGTCGAGTCCGGATACACCCGGAGATCCCGAGTGCTGGTCACGTCGCTGGCCAGGTTGATCAGGCCGATGGGCTGCCAGGTGAACCCGCCGGAGTTCCGCCACAGGTGGGTGAGCGCGAGCGCGGGTCGGACCCCGTTGTCGGTGGGCCGCGCGATCGGGACGGAGAACGATTGCTGCTGGGCCCAGTCGCGCGACAGCGTGCTGTTGAAGCGCAGGTTCGAGGGTACCAGGCTCACGGTGCCGGAACGGAGGGCGCGTCCGGTCTCGCTCGACCGGATGAACGAAGGCATGGCGTCCACCAGCCCGCCCAGCGGCAGCCGGAAGCCCCGCCGGCGCATCTGCACGTTGTAGGTGAGCGACATGAGCGAGTTGCTGCTCTGCGCCGCCGAATATTCGGTCGTGGCGTTGCCGTGCGTGTACGCCGCGTTGAAGGCCATCGGGTCCAGCAGGCTGCGGCTGAACCAGTTGCTTCCCTTGACGCTCCGCCGGAGCGCGAAGGCGTACGTGGCGCTCCAGGTCTCCGGCTTGCGCAGGCCGGGCAGCGCCTCGGCGCGGAGATCGGTTCCGGTGAGCAGCTGCGGCGCCACGTTGGCCCGGGCATAGGTGACGCTCATCGGCGCGGTGATCCCCAGGCCGGTGGGAAGGAACCGGTCGAGCTGCCAGCGGGTGTCGAGCTGCAGCCCGCTGGTCGTGCGGTAGGTCGGGTCCACGTTCATCAGCCGGAACTGCCCGTCCTGGCGGGTGAACGAGGCGCTCACGCTGCCGACGTCGGACGCGACGAGCCGGGTATCGAAGGCCACCGCTTTGCCGGTCTCCGACACCGGACTGGAGAGCCGGATATCGTCGATCCAGAGCTCCGCTTCGGGCGCGACGCCCACCCCGCCGACCCGGTAGATGCCGGCGGAAAGCTCCTGGGCCGCGGCCAGATTGGGCGGATTGATCCCCGGGTCGCCCAGGTGGACCAGGTAGGGGCCTTTGCACGCCACGAAGGCGTTCGGGTCGTTGGTCCCGCATTCCACCGACCCCGAGGGCGGCAGCCCCGCCAGCCAGCGCTGCTCCACCTGGGCCCGGAGGTCGCGCCAGACCTCGAGGTCCACCACCATCTCGGGCTCCCAGGTGGTGGTGTGCGCCGGCGCGCGGTACAGGTAGAAGTTGCGGTCGTCGCTGCCGACTTTGATGAACGCTTCCAGCTCCCGTTCCTCCCACCCCGGGCCGCGCCCCCGGGCCCAGAAGCGAAGCTCGCGATAGGCCAGCATGTTCTGCGGGCCCGCCGGGAACCGGATGTACGCCTCGGCGCGGTCGCCGGTACCGAGCTGGCGGGCCACCAGCCGGAGCGACCGCTCGTTGATCTGCTCGCCGCTGGAGCCGATATCGCCCCGCTTCTGTGTCGTCTCGAAGACCCCCGGCGGCGACGTGTAGCCCAGGTCAGACTCATTCTCGGTGGAGACGATCGACGCGATCACCTCGCCGTCCGGCTTGCCCAGGGAGCCCGCCAGTCCCGTGATCGGCGTCTCGGCCCGCCGCACCCAGCTGGTCCCCACGAAATGGAGCCGAGCCAGGGCGAACCGCGCCACCACGTCCGGCTCTCCCCGGTCCGGCGCCACGACGGTGAGCCGCATGTGCTGGATCGAGCGCAGGGTCGGCGTGCCGATGGTCGCGCTCGGCGAGCGCACCGGAATCCGGTAGAGCTCCCACTTGGAAACCCGGCCCAGAGCGTCCACCGTGCGCACCCCGTCGCGCACGTAGTACGGACTGCCGACCTGCAGCGGCACGACGTACCGGAAGACGTTCTCGGTGGGGCCGGTGCTGTTGAGACCGTTGTCGCCGTTCAGGTCCTCGGAATCGAGCACGCCGTTGCCCCGGGTGCAGCGACCGCTCAGGTCGCCCCAGGGGAAGATCGGCACCGTCTCGGCCAGGACCCGCTCGCAGAGCGGGAGCTCGGCCACCGGCGCGCCGGTCGTCTCGTTCACCAGGTTCTCGGGCCGGTCGTTGAGGATGCCGATGTCGTCCACCTGCGCGTCGAAGGTGCCGATCGAGCGGCGCTCCGTGTCCAGCCGGTCGGTGCCGACGTATTGGCGGCCCTGGTACACCGTATCGGCGCCCGCCACCGTGAAGCTCTCCGGCGCGAAGGCGAGGGCATCCTCGTTCACGTTGCCGAGGTCCAAGACCAGCTCCACGCCCGCCGAGTCGGTGGTGCGGGACCCCGGATTGAAGAGCCAGAACTCCAGGTACTCGTCGGTGGAGAGGTCGATCCCGCTCGAGCTGAGCGGGGTGACGATCGATCGCCAGCGGGGACCGGGTTTCGGAGGCAGCGTCCAGCGGGAGCTCTGGTCACGCTGGACCACGCCGCCCGCGGTGTCGGCGTGGAGGGTGAAGAAGAGCGCCGTCTCCCGCTGGTCGTTGCTGCGGGTGACCTTGATCAGCGTGTCGATATCCTGCGGCCGGAGCTCGACGGCACCGCCCTGGCCGTTGGGGACCAGGTTCTGCCAGGTGAGGGCCACCGCGTCGTCGCGATTGAACACGCCGACGAAGCCGAGATCCTCCAGTCCGGCGGCCGACTGGGGCATACTGCCGAAGCCCCAGGCCTGCTCGCCCAGCGACACCTGGACGCCGGCCTCCGCCTCGAACTCCTCGAGGTAGGCCTGCCCGCTCCGGTTGGGGTCCGGGCGGGTGAAGGCGAACTCCGCGTTGACGTCGAAGGTGGACGGCGCGGTGGACCGGCGCGGCATGAGGCTGTTGAGGAAGCTGGTGAGCCCGTTCGGCTTGAAGTGCAGCTCGGTGTTCGCACCGCCCACCAGGTTGGCCGAGGCCTCGAAGCCCAGCGGCGGCCGGTTGTAGGCGCTCTTTTCCGCCTGGTACAGCCCGATCAGATTCACCGCGCCGAGCTCGCCGAGCGAGTAGGTGGAGGCGAGCCCCAGCACCGTCGTCGGCGCCACCGTGAACAGCTCCTGGACCTCGTAGCGTGCCTTGACCTCCACCGTACCCTCGCCGAACAGCGCGTTCGGGTTGAGGAAGGTGATCTGGCCGACCTCGTAGTCGATGTTGTAGTCGACGCCCTTCTCCAGCCGGCGGCCTCGCACCTCCAGCTGCTCGCTTCCCTGGCGGATCTGCAGCTGGCCGAGGTTGAGGGTGCTCCGGTCGCCCACGCCGGTCGAGTTGTACCGCAGCCGCTGGACGTATTTCGTCGAGGTCTCCTGGAGCAGGCGGTTGAGCGGCGTCCGGTACATCGTGTCAGCCCGCTCCGCCGGCGAGAGCTTGGTCGCGTCGGCGAACGGCTGCAGGTGGGGATACACGAGGTACGCCTCGTGAACGACCTGGGCCGCCTCGGGGTCGCGACTCCGCGGGAAGAGGCGGTTGTCGCGGTCGAACAGGTTGGGGTCCGTGGGAAGGCTCAGGCCGAGCAGCGCCAGGTAGGTCTCTGCGCCGGACTGCGGGCGCTCGGACCGGTTGAGGGCGATGCTCACCTCCAGCGAAGACGGGTCCAGATCGCTTCCGGCCACCCGGTAGACCTGCCGCATCTCGTATCGCAGGGTGGGTGAGTCGGAGGGTATCTGGGTTCCACTGGGGAGCGCCACCAGCCGGAGGCTGTCGGTCGACCCGGGGCCCTTGTCGGTGGCGGGAAAGCTTCCCACCGTCGTCCCGTCACCGGTGATGTAGCTGACCGCGAGGTAGCTGTTGGCATCGAGCTTAGTGGAGAGCGCCAGCCAGAGCCCGGAAGGGTCCAGGTAGTAGTCGACGTTCTGGATCAGAAGCTCCCATTGCACCGGACCGAAGGTCCCGAACGGCGCCAGCGGGAGGATGGTTCGCGCCGTGGCGGTGATGCCGCCGATGTTGGGGTTGGCTCCATTGCTGCCGCTGTAGGGCCGCCAGCGATAGACCCGGACCTGCGCCGGCTTGGCCGCCGGCGTCACCGGGAGATTGGCCGCGTTCAGGATGTCGAGCGCGGGATAGCCCGCAATGGCGCCCGGGTCCACCACCCAGTAGAACCGGCCCGACTCGAAATCGAGGTCCCGAAGCTGCCGGTCCTGCGCCTGGCTGGTGGTCTGCCCGATGGTGTAGGTCCGCTCGGCCACCTGACTCCCCTTCTGAGTCGCCAGGAGAGTCTGCAGCTGCACGGCCCCGACCTCGAACCGGGCGTTGACGCCGAAATTATTGGTCGGGACGGCGGCGGTGATGAAGCGGGAACGGGGCGGGAGGAAGTTGACCGTGCCGACCTCCACCCGCTGCACGACCTCGTCCTCCAGCCCCTCGTAGAACACCTGCAGATCGTTGTTGGCGTCGAAATCGCGGTCGTTGTCGTAGTCGACGTTGAGGTGGAGCCGCTCGGCGATCAGACCGCCCGATCGGAGCGCGATGTGGTTGTCGAGGCGAGGGGCCCGGAAGCCGCCTCGGCACCCGGACCCGGGATCGAGCAGCTGGAACGGAGTGCAACGTTCATTTCGGAGACGGTCCGACCGCAGCTCGAGCCGGACTGCCCCTTCGAGGCCCAGGTCGGCAACGCGGCGGGAGATGCCCAGCGGGTTGCGCTGCTCCAGCGCGGGCTCGGCCTCACCCTCGGCCAGAGCAGGTGATATTCCATAGAGCTGGAGGTTCCGGAGTCCCACGGTTCGAACGGCGCGGGCGGAGTCCAGCGTCTGGGCGAGTACGCTGTCGTACTGAGCGAGACGGAGGGCGGGTGGAATCCGGTGGCCCGCGCCCCAGGGGGACTGCAGCAGCCTGGGCTCGCGGAGGCCTTCGAGGCGCTCGGGAAAGGACAGCGTTGCGCCGGGAAACGGGACGCGCCCGGTCGAGTCGGCGACTTGGCCGACCAGTGGTCTCGACAGGGTGAGCAGCAACGCGAGGACGAGAAGACGACGCGCCACGTGGGGATCAGAACTGACGGGCTTGAGGCACGGTAATTGGACCAATATACTCCGCTAATTCATAGCAGACAACGGACATAGTCGACCGGTGCGCCTCCTCAGCCGATACCTGCTTCGCCAGCTTGCGGGGCCCTTCGTCTTCGCCCTCGCGGCCCTGACGAGCCTCATGCTGTTGAGTCAGATCGCCAAGAAATTCGGCGCGCTGGTGGGCAAGGGCCTGCCCTGGGGGGTGATCGCGGAGGTGTTCGCGCTCAGCATCCCGTTCATCGTGGCCATGACGCTGCCGATGGCGGTGCTCCTGGCCGTGCTGTATGCCTTCAGCCATCTCGCCGCCGACAACGAGATCACCGCCATGCGGGCCAGCGGCATCAGTGTCTACCAGGTGCTGGTGCCGGTGATGGCCTGGGGGGTGTTCATGTCGGCCTTCAACTTCGCGTTCGTGGATCAGGTCCTGCCGCGCAGCAACGCCCGGCTCCGGAACCTGCTGATCGACATCGGCCGGAAGAAGCCGACCTTCGAGCTTCGGGAGCAGGTCATCAACGAAGTGCCGCCCTCGCAATACTTCCTGCGTGCCAACCGGATCGACGCGGCCACCGGCCGGCTGCGCGAGGTGACGATCTACGACGTGGGCAACGACGCCAGCCGCCGAATCATCTACGCCGACAGCGGGCTCATGGCCTACGCCGAGGGACAGACCGACCTGAGCCTGCACCTCTTCGACGGCAGCATTCACCAGTACCGGCCGTCCGAGCCCGAGGGCTTTCAGCTCACCTATTTCAAGGTGAACAACATCCGGGTCCGGAACGTGTTCGATGAGCTGGAGCGGAACACCACCGAGTCGGTGCGCGGTGACCGCGAGATGAGCACCTGCGAGATGCTGGCAGTGATCCGGGACGCCGACCGGGAGCGGGCGGAGGCCCTCCGCGACCGGCGGGAGCTGCTCCTGAGCGACCTGCGCACCCTGCTGGCGCTCCCGGCCTACCCCGAGGCGAGCGCCCCGCTGCCCGAACGCCCTGCGCCCGCCTACTGCCACTGGATCGAGTCACTGGAACGCCTGGCCCTTCCGAAGACGGCGGAGGCTCAGGTGCCTGCACAGGGGGCGCAGGGCGCGGGGGCGCGGGGGCGCGGGGACGCCGGGACGCGTGAACAGGGCCAGGACACCGTGCGGCGTCCCGCCGCCGCGCAGCGGAAGCCATCCGCGCCGCGCGAGCTGCCCGGACAGGGCAAGCCGGCGGGCCGGGACCGGCTACCCGTCACGGGCAAAGTTCCTCAAAAAGGATGGCAGGGCCAGAGCCCTGTGCCGGACGGAGCCCGTTTGCGGGAGGAGGGCCCGACGCCCGGAGGCCCGCGCCCCGTGCGCCCCCCCGCCCGCCCGCGCGGTTCGGGCCCGATGTTGTCCAACTGGTCGCTCACCGCTACGGCGGTGGACCGGGGCGACGACGCCAGCCGCCGGGCCGACCGCTTCTGGGTCGAAGTCCACAAGAAGTGGGCGATCAGCTTCGCCTGCATGTCCTTCGTGATCATCGGGATCGTGATGGCGGTGAGATTCCCGCGGGGCGGCATCGGCCTGGTGATCGGCGGCGGGCTGCTCGTCTTCTCGGTGCACTACGTCGGGCTCACCGCCGGCGAAAGCCTGGCGGACCGTGGGCTCGTCTCGCCCTGGCTGGCCATGTGGGCGCCCAACATCGTCCTCACCATCCTGGGTCTGATCGGCCTGGTGCGGCTGAGCCGGGAATCGGGTTCGACCCGGGGCGGCGATTTCCAGGAGGTGCTCGACAGCATCCGCCACCTGCTGCGCCGGCTTCGCCGGCGGCGGCGGAGCACCGAGCCGGCGGCATGATCCTCCGCGCGCTCGATCGGTACGTGCTGGGAAGCTGGGTGCGCATCTTCGTGCTCACCTCGCTCGGCTTCCCCGTGGTGTCGATCATGATCAACCTGACCGACAACCTGAACAAGCTGCTCGACCGCGGCCTGACGATGCAGCAGATCGCGGTGAGCTACGTGTACTCGATCCCCGAGAACATGTTCATCGTGATGCCGGCGGCGGTGCTCTTCGCGACGGTGTTCACGGTGGGCGGGATGGGCCGCTACAGCGAGCTGACCGCCGCCAAGGCGAGCGGGCAGAGCTTCCATCGGCTGATGCTGCCGGTGTTCGTAGCGGCGGCGTTCGCGACCGGCCTCGCCTTCATGGTGGGGGAGATGGCGCCGGGGGCCACCGCCAAGGAGCAGGAGCTGCAGAAGTCCCGGGCCGCGCGGCCGACCCGAAGCCGCTTCAACTTCGTCTATCGCGGCGACCAGGGCTGGGTTTACACCATCCGCTCGCTCGACGTGACCAACCGCCAGCTCAAGCAGATCATGTTCGAGCGTCAGGGCGACGGCGCGGAGTACCCCGCGATGGTGATCACCGCCGACAGCGCAAGCTGGGACACCACTCGCCAGACCTGGCGGGTTCGTGAGGGGTCGAGTCGGCTGATCGCGGGCCCGGGCAAGCAGGCGACCTTCGCGTTCCGGACCATGCGACTCAAGGCGTTGACCCAGTCCCCCGCCGACCTGCTGGCCGAGCCCAAGGCCCCCGACGAGATGCGCTACGGCGAGTTGGGTCGATACATCGACGCGCTCCGGCGCTCGGGCAACGACGCCAACAAGCTCATCGTCGAGCGGGCGCTCAAGGTGGCCCTGCCCGCCACCTGCCTCATCATCGCCTTGTTCGGCGCCCCGCTCGGCATCACCAACCCGCGCGCCGGCGCCGCGGTCGGTGTCGCGCTCAGCCTCGGCACCACGGTGCTGTTTCTGCTTCTCACCCAGATCATGAAGGCGGTCGGATCGGGAGGGCTGGTGGATCCGGTGGCCGCCGCGTGGCTGCCGAACCTGGTGTTTCTGGCGGCGGGGCTGGTGCTATTGCTGCGGACGAGGACGTAGGGGGCGCAGGGGCGCAGGGGCGCAGGGGCGCAGGGGCGCAGGGGCGCAGGGGCGCAGGGGCGCAGGGGCGCAG
>DATCWW010000087.1:0-5996 GCA_036566145.1 Gemmatimonadales bacterium | reverse complement strand
GCGGCTGGCCGCGGGCTATCGCGCGCTCCGATCGGCGATGATCGAGGACGAGCGCGAGGCCCTGATCCGCCTGCGCGACGACGGCGTGATCGGCGATGACGTGCTTCGGCGGGTGCAGCGTGATCTCGATCTCGAGACGGTGCTCCTCGAGTCCGCGGCCGACGGCGCGCCGCAGTCGCCCTACGAGGCGGAATAGCCGTGTATTTTTCGCCTCCGAGGGACGGCAACTAGGACACGGGATCGGGGGTCTGCAGTGCCCAGCCAGGACGATCGCAGCGAATACCATCCATCGACGAATGCCGCCGAGGCGGCGCCGGCCACATCCAACGCGGCCCTGGCGTCACGCTTCAACCAGATGTTCCCGGTCCTGTCCCCGGCCGAGATCGACCGCGTCCGCCGGTTCGGCGAGGTCAGGCGGTTCCCGGCGGGCGACCACCTGTTCCAGGCGGGCGAGGCGGTCGCGGGGACGTACGTCATCCTGTCCGGCCGGGTCGGCATCGTGCCCCGCGACGTGCTGGGCAAGCCGGTACCGGTGGCGGCGTTCGCGCAGCTGATCGGGGCGCCGATCGAGGAAATGTCGGAGGTCGTCCCGGGCGAGGTCGTGGGAGAGATCGCCCAGCTCTCCGGCCGACCGGAGCTCAGCGTGATCGATGCCCGAGCGATCGACGACGTGGAGGCGATCTTCGTTCCGCCGGAAGCCCTCCGGGCGCTGCTCGTCGCCGAAGCCGAGCTCGGCGAGCGGATCCTGCGCGCACTCATGCTGCGTCGCGTGGCGCTGATCGAGATCGGCTTCGGCGGCCCGGTCATCGTCGGTGGACTCAAGTCTCCCGACGTGACGCGGCTGTCGGGCTTCCTCGAGCGGAACGGAGTTCCCTTCCGGGTGGTCGATCCCGACCAGGATCCCGACGGCTCGGCCCTGCTCACACGCTTTGCGCCGACGCCCGTGGAGCTGCCGCTCGTGGTCCTGTCCGACCGCACGGTGCTCGAGAACCCCACCAAGCACGAGCTCGGGCTCGCCGTGGGCCTGGTGGCGACCAGCTTCCGCGAGGAGCCGTACGACGTGGCCGTCGTCGGCGCGGGTCCGGCCGGTCTCGCGACCGCAGTCTACGGCGCGTCCGAGGGCCTCTCCATCGTGGTGCTGGAAGCGGTCGCCTTCGGCGGCCAGGCCGGCGCCAGCGCGCGGATCGAGAACTACCTGGGCTTTCCGACCGGGGTCTCGGGTCAGGCACTCATGGGACGCGCCTTCACCCAGGCGCAGAAGTTCGGGGCCGAGTTCAGCCTGTCCACCGAGGTCAAGCGGGTGGACTGCACCTCGGAGCGTGTCGAGCACGACCCCGTGCACATTCTCGAGCTCGCAGACGGCCGGCGGATCCGGGCGCGGGCGGTCGTGATCGCCACCGGCGCGCGCTATCGTCGCCCGGAGATTCCCGACCTCGCGCGGTTCGAGGGCCGCGGCGTCTCCTATTGGGCGTCGCCGGTCGAGGCGCGGCTGTGCCAGAACGAGGACGTGGCGCTGGTGGGGGGAGGAAACTCGGCCGGCCAGGCCGCTGTCTTCCTCGCCGGCCACGCACGCCACGTGCGGCTGCTGGTCCGCCGACCCGGGCTGGCGAGCACCATGTCGCGCTACCTCATTGATCGGATCGCGGCCTCGCCCAACATCACGCTGCTCTGCGACACCGAGATCGTGGAGCTCCTCGGTACCCCGGACCACGCCCTCGGCTCGGTGCGGTGGCGCAACCGGCGCACCGGTGTGGAGGAGCAGGTCGCCCTCGGACACCTGTTCCTCTTCACCGGCGCCGATCCGGCGACGAGCTGTCTCACCGGGTGCGGCGTCCCCCTCGATCAGAACGGCTTCATCCGAACCGGTACCGACGTGGGTTCGACCGAGCGGGTGCCGCTCCCGTTGGAGACCGGTATCGAGGGGGTTTTCGCGGTCGGGGACGTCCGTTGCGGCTCGGTCAAACGGGTGGGGGCGGCCATTGGGGAAGGAGCCGCGGTGGTCGCGCAGCTGCACACGTTCTTCGCCCGGCGCGGATTGATGCCGGCGGGCATGGTCGCCAGCCAGGCGGCGGTGTGACGCCGGCGAGGGCAGCGCCCGCGCGGCTTTACGGCCCTCGATTCACCCGGATGGGAGGCCGCGGCGAGCGGCATCGGGCCGCAGGACCTCCACGTAGCCCAGTGAAGCCCGGCCGGTAACGCGTACGACGACCGGCGCGTCACCGGCCGCGCCCTTGAGCGCGAAGTAGCCCAGGAAGGCCCGGCCACTCGTCTCCACCCGAGCCCCCGCCGGGACGCGGATCTCCACGTAGCCGGCGAAGGAGCGCACATCGATCGTCGTGACGCCCGGCTCGAAGCTGGCCTCCGTCAGATCGAGCTCCACATAGCCGAACCGGGCCCGCACCCGGAGATCCCGGGGTACGACGCCCGTCAGCTTGTGCTCCTGGCCCGATAAGGTCGCGAGCACGTTCGCCGCTTCGCCCGCGAGGCCGAGCGACGGGAGGTCGGCGATGATCACGTCGAGCTCGCGTCGGGTGGTCGCCGCCTGCACGGCCTCGAGCCTGGCATCGAGCTGCGCTTCGGTGAGATTGTCGGCGGCGAAATGGCGCGTCAGCGCGTCGATCACACGCTCGCGCTCCGCGGCCGGCACCGGCTCGCTGAAGGGTGACGGAAGATTCGACATGCTCCGAATCTAGTGGGCCGCACCATGCGACTGCGCACCTGCTACACCGGCGCCAT
Organism: Gemmatimonadales bacterium; assembly: GCA_036566145.1. Taxonomy (GTDB): domain Bacteria; phylum Gemmatimonadota; class Gemmatimonadetes; order Gemmatimonadales; family GWC2-71-9; genus CAVVWJ01. Next base: position 3,260 of record DATCWW010000087.1, on the reverse strand, counting down.
CCTGATCCCCCTTGCCGTCTTCGCGGCTGTCGCCGCGGCCGGGGGGGGGAGGTCTTCCTGGCCTAGGGGTGGTCTCCCCAGCGGGTTCTGATCCGGTAGCGGGTCGGCGCTTCCGGTCGCCCGCCGCGAAACTCGAAGGCGTCGTCCGGCAACCGCTGCGCCCTGAGATCCGTGGCCAGGCGCCCCGCGGGGAGCCACACCCCTGCGGGGGCGGCCGGGAAGCGATCCGAGGCCTCGGGCCGGAGACGGGCCTCCCGGATGCCGCTCATGTCTCAGGCGTCTGCTCGGGACGCACCACTCGCACTCGCCGCCGTACCGCACGCTTCCTGGCCACATTGGCCGCCACCTTGGCGGCCCCCGCCGTCGCAGCGGTGAGCGCGGCCGTCTCGACCGCCTCCTTCACGCCCAGCTTGAGCTTCTTCCAGGGGCGCGCTCCGGTCGCCCGGCGAGCCCAGCGCCGGGCTTTCTTCGGCTTGAGATCCGGGTGCACGGCAAGGACCTGGGCGGCCGTAGTGGCCACCAGCCGCTTGAACTGCCCCTTCTTCATCGTGCCCTCGAGCGCCTTGAGCCTCGCGACCAGCGCTCTCGTCCCAAGCCTCGCCGCTGCATCCTCCCACGCCATGCATCCCTCCTGATTTCCGTTCCGGCCCGGGTCGCGAGCCCGGTCTCGGGCCGCCACCATGGTCGTTTCGACATACAGTAACGGGAGGAGAAGGTGTCGGTACATGTTCTTTACAGAAGGCCGCGAGATTGTCACGACGCTTGTCGCGCCCGACCGACAAAGGCACGCCGGCCCGTGCCATACCCTCGTCCAATGGACCGGGCGCCAGGCGGCTGACAATATGCCCCGGCACACCGACCGGCCTGCCACATCGGAGACCACAACCTTGGTACGGGAGAAGCAGGCTATGACGAGGAACGGCACGGGGAAGATCGTTGCAGCGACTACACTAATGACCATTCTGGCCGGCGGCACTCTCTCCGCCCAGAACAAGTACGACCTCAAGGTGCCGGGCGGGCTCGCGTTCTCCGAGTTCAAGGGGTACGAGAGCTGGCCGCTCGTCTCCGTCAGTGAGGACGGCGGCCTGTTCGCCGCGATCCTCGCCAATCCCGCCATGATCAGCGCCTACCAGGCCGGCATGCCCGCCAACGGCAAGCCGTTTCCCGACGGCGTCAAGATGGCGAAGATCCATTGGACCCCGAAGAACCTGGAGACCTTCTCGGCCGCGAAGGTGCCGGGGACGCTGCACGACGTGGACTTCATGGTGAAGGACAGCAAGCGGTTCAAGGACAGCGGCGGCTGGGGCTGGGCCGCCTTCGAGTACGACACGGCGAGTCATGCTTACACGCCCGCCACCACCGCCGACAAGCCGCCGCAGGGCAACGACGCCAAGTGCGGCTTCGGATGTCACACTATCGTGAAGTCGCGGGACTACGTTTTCACCGAGTACGGGAGCCGCTGAGCCACGCGGCACATTTCACATGAAAGGAACGACCATGTTCGAGGAAGCGGGAGAGATCAGGAACGTCGTCCTGGTGCACGGCGGCTTCGTGGACGCCTCCGGCTGGGCGGCGGTCTACCGGCAGCTTCGTTCGCAGGGATTCAAGGTGAGCGTCGTGCAGAATCCGACCACTTCCCTCGCCGACGACGTGCGCGTCGTGCGGCGGGTACTGGCCCGGCTCGATGGCCCGGCGGTTTTGGTGGGGCACTCCTATGGCGGCGCGGTGATCACCGAGTCCGGTACCGATCCCAACGTGGCCGCGCTGGTGTACATCGCGGCCTTCGCGCCCGACGCCGGAGAGTCGGTCAGCTCGCTCATCGCCGATCCGCCGCCGGGCGCGCCCGTCCCCCCGATTCTCCCGCCGGACGACGGTTTCCTCCTGCTGGACCGGGAGAAGTTCGCCCAGTCGTTCGCCGCGGACGTCGAGCCGTCCCTGGCGCAGTTCATGGCCGACTCGCAGCTCCCGTGGGGCGTCGCCGCGCTGCAGGGCGCCATCACCCAGCCGGCGTGGAAGACCAAGCCGACCTGGTACCTGATCGCGACCGAGGACCGCATGATCCCGCCGCCGGCGCAGCGCGCCATGGCCGGGCGTGCCGGTGCCACGATCTCCGAGGTCGCCGCGAGCCACAGCCTGTACGTCTCGCAGCCGGAGGCCGTGGTCCGCGTGATCACGACGGCGGCGGGCGTGGCAAGGCAGGCCGTCGCGCACTGACCGGCATGCCGTGGCGCCTGGCCGCGATCGGGCTAGGCGCCCGGCATGTGGTAGAAGAACTGCTCCCGCACGATCTTCCCGTCCTTGACCGTGTAGAGCCCCATCTCGCTCAGCCGTATCCTCTGGCCCGATGCCTTCGGAGTGAAGTCGAACTCGTACCGCACCGCGAACTGGTCCTCGCCCACGAACGGCCCGGTCGTCTGGGCCGAGTGGATCTCGTTGTTCTCGACCCACCGCTCGTTCTTGCCCCGGATCGCGTCGATGCCGCGCATCTCGGCGGGCTTCTGCGGGCTGTCGATCGCCTCGACGCTCACGATGTCCTTGGAGTAGAGGCTCGCGACGGCGTCGAGGTACTTCCCGGCCCGGCAGAGGCTGACCAGCTCCTGGGCGACGGCAGCGGTGGAGGAGGGGGCGGCGGTAGGCATGGTCTGGCTCCTGAAAGTGTGCTCCGAGATTCCGAGGTCGGTCCCTACGTTAACTATTATGAGGCGGGCGGCTCGGGTTTGCCGCGCGGCTGAGCGATGGAGTAAAGTGTGACGGCCGCCGTACGCCCGGTCGTACGCAGGCTCTGACAGGACGCCTAACTTGCCGTGGCATCATACCTTGGGTGCCAGCAGCCAGGGGTGGAGAACTATTCGGCGCAGAGATCGGTTACATTCCGAGCCCGGCGAACCTCGCCGGCTCCCTGATGGTCGTCCGCCAAGCAGAGGCACAAGCTGTGAAGGTTCCATGCTGGAGCGTCCCGCGCCGGGCCACGCGTTGCTGCGCCATGGGCGTAGTCCTCGCGGCGATGACCGCCGCCAAGACGACGGCCCAGACGCCGGCGCCGATCGGCGTCACGCCGAAGAGCGCGCGGGAGACCGCCTACCTGAACGACCTCGCCAATCCGCGAGCGCTGGCCTGGGTGGCCGGTGGCGCCGCGATCGAGCGGTTCCGCTCCGGCGATCGCGTCGACTTCCAGGACGAGCTCGCGTACCGGGCCACCAAGCGGATGGTCGGCATCAGCGTCCGCCACGGACTGGCCGCGGCCATGCACCTCGGCACGG
>DATCWW010000086.1:0-14737 GCA_036566145.1 Gemmatimonadales bacterium | reverse complement strand
CACCCGATGGGTGACGCCGCTGCTCGCGCCCCCGGCACGCGCCACGGCGATGCGCATCCAGGCCGAGATCCGTGCTGCCGCGCGGCGGCGGGATGCCGCCGCTTTCGAGGTGCTCGAGCGCGCGCTCGCGTTCGTAGGCGGCGGCCACACGGCCGGCGAGGCAATGCTGCTCGAGCGACTCGCCGGCCTGGGCGATGCCGAATTCGGCCGCGGACTCCGCGGGCTGCCCGAGCCTTCACCCCGATGGGCGGTCATCGAGGCGCGGCTGGGTGGCGTGGTGGTCTTCGGAGCTTAGCCCCTCGCCTACGCAACCCGACGGGCGGCGACTACGTTTCCGCGATGACGACGCTCCGCACCGTGCTGTTCGATCTCGACGGTACGCTCATCGATTCGGTCCGACTCATTCTCGACAGCTATCACCATACCCTGGCCGCGCACGGGCTGCCGCCCCGCTCCGACGAGGAGTGGCTCCGCGGCGTGGGCACGCCGCTCACCAGCCAGTTCGCCGAATGGCGGGACGATCGGGGGACGATGGAGGCGCTCATCGCCACCTACCGCAGGTACAACCTGGAGCACCACGACCGCATGGTCACCGTGTACCCCGGCGTGGTCGCCGCGGTGCAGGCGCTCAAGGCGGCAGGCGTGGCGACCGGCCTGGTGACGAGCAAGAACCGGTCGGGGGCGGTGCGCGGTCTCACCTTGGCGAAGCTCGAGTCGCTGATGGACGTCCTGGTGTGCGCGGACGAGGTCACCAACCCCAAGCCGCATCCCGAGCCGGTGGAGACCGCGGTTCGCCTGCTGGGCGCGGAGCCGGAGATGACGGTGTACGTGGGTGACAGCATCCATGACATGCTGTCGGGCCGGGCGGCGGGGGTGCGCACGGCCGCCGCGCTCTGGGGACCGTTCGGCCGGTCCCACCTGGAGGGCGCCTCGCCCGATTACTGGCTGGACACGCCGGAGGACCTGATCCGGCTGGTGGTCACGCGTCCAGGATCTCCCGCACCCGACGCATCAGCTGCTCCACGGTGAACGGCTTCTCCACGAAGCCGGTATGGGGCGGCATGACGCCGTCCACCGCGATCGCCTTCTCGGTGTAGCCCGACATGAAGACCACCTTGAGCGCGGGCCGATGGGCCCGGAGACGCTCGACCAGCTCCCGTCCGCCCATCTCGGGCATGACGAGATCGGTGAGGACCAGGTCGATCGGCCGCTCGCTCTCGTCGGCGATGCGAAGCGCGTCGCCACCGTGTCGGGCCTCCAGCACCGTGTAGCCGTTGCGCTCCAGCAGTCGGCGGGCGGAGCTCCGCACGGCGGCCTCGTCCTCCACCAGCAGCAACGTCTCGGTTCCGCCCGGGAGCCGGCGGCGGTCGGGCCGGACCGCGGGCGGCGTGTCGGCGCCGGCGTGACGAGGCAGGAGCACGGTGAACGTCGCGCCGCGCCCGGGCGCGCTCCGCACCCCCACGTGTCCCCCGCTCTGCTGCACGATCCCGTAGACGGTAGAGAGTCCGAGTCCGGTACCCTTCCCCGGCTCCTTGGTGGTGAAGAAGGGCTCGAAGATGCGTGACTGCAGCTCCGGGTCCATGCCGACCCCGGTGTCGCTCAGGGCGAGCGCGACGTACGCTCCGGGCCGGACCCCGGCCGGGCGATCGAGCGTGTCGGGGAGGAAGATGCGATTGGCCGTGGTGACGGCGATCCGCCCTCCATCGGGCATAGCGTCCCGCGCGTTCACCACCAGGTTGATCACCACCTGCTCGAGCTGACCCGGATCGGCGAGCACGTACCAGAGTCCCGGATCGGTCTCGGTCTCCACCACCACGTCCGCCCCGGCGAGGCGGCGGACCATGCCGTCGAGATCGGCCAGCACGCTGTTCAGCGACAGCACCTTGGGCTGCAGCACCTGGCGCCGGCTGAAGGCCAGCAGCTGGCGGGTGAGCCCGGCGGCCCGCTGGCCGGCCTGACGGATCTGCTCCACGTCGCTGCGGATGGGGTCGCCGCTCCGGACTTCGTCGAGCAGGAGGTCGCAGTAGCTCAGGATGCCGGTGAGCAGGTTGTTGAAGTCGTGGGCGATGCCGCCGGCCAGCTGGCCCACCGCCTCCATCTTCTGGGCCTGGCGGAGCTGCTCCTCGCTCCGGCGGAGCGCCTCCTCCGCCGCCTGCTGCTCGGTGACATCGCGATGGAGCACGATCGCCCCGCCGATCTCGTTCGCGGGGCCGCGAATCGGCACCGCCGAGGTCAGGACCATGCGCAGCGTGCCGTCGGGCAGGTCGATGCGCACCAGCTCATCCCGGGTCGTCTCGCCCTGGAGCGCCCGGGCCAGCGCCGAGTCCTCCTCGCTGGCCGGGCGGCCCCGGTGGACCAGCCAGCCCCGGTCGCTGCCGGTGCCCTCGCCCCAGATCCGCCGGGAGGCCGTGTTCGCGAAGACGATCTCGCCGGCCTTGCCCACGACCCAAACGCCCACCGGCAGGGTCTCGAGAACCTGCTGCAGCAACCGGCTGGACCGACCCAGGGCCTCGATGGTGCGGGAGCGATCGATGGCGATCCCGGCGAGGTAGCTCGCGATGGCCACGATGGCCTGCTCCGGGGGTCGGGGCTCGCGGGCCTCGGCGCAATAGAGCGCCAGCGTTCCCAGCACGGCGCCCTCGGTACTGAAGACCGGAACCGACCACGCCGCGCGCAGTCCCGCGGCGAGCGCCAGCTCGCGCTGCGGCCAGTCGGCCCAGAGGGGATCGGTGGCCAGGTCGGCCGTGACGACCGGCTCCTTGCGGTGCGCGGCAGTGCCGCAGGCGCCGTGGAGCGGACCCACCGGCACCGAGGCGAGCGACCGGCGATACGGCTCGGGCAGGCTCGGCGCGCTGCTGAGCCGGAGCTCCCCGGCGCCGGGGTCGAGCGTCATCACCGTGGCCACGAGGCCGTCCGCGTGGTGCTCCACATAGGCCACGATCGCATCGAGGAGCTCGGCCAGGGGCTCGCCCGACGCGATCCGCGCCAGGAGCGCCGACTGGCCGCGGGCGAGCAGCTCGTCGCGCCACTGGTCCGTCTCATCGGCCATGGTGCCGATCATCCGCACCGGCTCGCCGGCGGCGTCACGCAATACGCTGCCCCGGCTGGCGACGTGGGCATAGCCGCCGTCGCCACGCCGGAAGCGGTAGGCCAGCTCCCAGCTCGGCGCGCCGCCCGCCAGAGCGCGCTGGATCTCGGCGACGACGCGCTCGCGGTCTTCCGCGTGCATCCGCTGGTACCACCACGCCGCCGTGCTGACGAGGCCGGATGGCGCCTGCCCGAAGAGCGACTCGAGGCCGCTGCTCCAGACGATCCGATCGGTGGCCAGGTCCCAGTCCCACGCGGCGTGTCGCGCGGCCTCCACCACCAGCCGGTAACGCTCCTCTCCCTCCCGCAACGCCGCCTCGGCCCGGACCCGGTCACCGATCTCCTGAAAACCGATTACGAAGTGGTGGGGCCGCTGCTCGGCGTCTCGGACCAGGGTCACGGTCACCAGCGTCCACACCGTCTCGCCGGCCCGATCGAGGCAGCGCTTCTCCTGGGTGTACGTGGCGCATTCCCCGGCCAGCAGCAGCCGGAGCGCCTCACGCTCGGCGGGCCGGTCGTCCGGATGGGTGAGCTTCTCGGTGGGCGCGCCGAGGAGCTCGTCTTCGGTGTACCCGAGCAGCTCGCGGAGGGCCGGATTGACCCGGACCCAGCGTCCCTCGGGGCTCGCCACTCCGAGGGCGAGTCCCGCTTCGGCGAAGAGGTCGAGGTACTGGGGACCGCCGTTGCCGGTGACGGGCGGATGCCCGCCGCGTCGCCCGGGGCCGAGGGCGCGAAGCTCGATCTCGCTCACGGCACAGGCGCCGAGATCGGTGAGCAGCGCGACGTCTCGCTCGGACCAGAGTCGGGGCATCGTATCGATCACGCTCAGCGCGCCGATCACCTCGCCGGCCCCGGTCAGGAGCGGCACGCCGGCATAGGCGATCCAGCCGAAATCGCGCACGGCGGGGTTGGCGCGGAGCAGCGGATGCCGGCGCGCGTCCTCGACCACCAGCGGCTCGCCCGAGCTCACCACGTGGCGGCAGAAGGAATGGCTGAGCGGCGCCGCGCGCCGGCTGGCCCACGGCTCGGGCAGCCCGGTGGCGCTCTTGAAGAACTGGCGGTCGTCGCCGATGACGGTGATCAGCGCGATGGGCGCACCCAGCAGGCGGGCCGCCATCCGGGTGAGCCGGTCGAAACCCTCTTCGGCCGGGGAATCCAACAACCCGGCCGGCGGGGGCGCGGCCTGCGGGTCGAAGGGGAGCGCGGATCGTTCCAGGGGCTGGGTCATGAAGGCAACCACGAAAGGTGGGCTCGAGCGGGAAGGCGTCAAGCAGGCTTTAGCCAGCCTTGCCAACCCCCTCCTCGGGACTATCTTCCCGCCGCTTACGCCCGTTACAAGGAATTTACAATGCGTCTGCTCCCCCGGGACGAGAAGTTCTTCGATCTGTTCAGCGCGGTAGCCGAGTTCACCGTGGCGGCGGCGGGGCTGCAGCGGGAGCTGCTCCAGGCGCCGAGTGCGCGCCGCGGGGCCATCGTCGACCAGATCAAGCGGTTAGAGCACCAGGCCGACCAGGTGACCCACGAGGTGGTGACCCGGCTCGACCGGGTGTTCATCACGCCTCTGGACCGGGAGGACATCCACATGCTCGCGTCCCGGCTGGACGATGTCATCGACCTGATCGACGGGACGGCGCGCCGCCTGCTCATCTTCCATGCGGGTGACGCCCCGCAGGGGGCGCTCGTGATCGCCGAGGTGATCGGCCGGGCGGTGGAGCAGCTGCAGGTGGCGGTCAAATCGCTGGAGGTGAACAAGGGCGGGACGGTGCTGCAGGCCTGTGTTCAGGTCAAGCGGCTGGAGGAGGAGGGCGACTCGCTTTACCACGAATGGCTGGGCCGGCTGTTCGAGGGCGAGCCGGATCCCCTGACCGTCATCAAGTGGAAGGAGATCTACGACAACCTGGAGAAGACCCTCGACACCATCGAGGACGCCAGCAACGTCCTGGAATCCATCTCCATCAAACACGCCTGAGCATGGAGGCGTCGGTCCTCTACGTCGTGGCGATCGTCGCCGTCGCGCTGCTCTTCGATTTCATCAACGGCTTCCACGACAGCGCCAACTCGATCGCCACGGTGGTCTCCACCCGGGTGCTCTCGCCCGGGGTCGCGGTCCTATGGGCCGCTTTCTTCAACTTCATGGCCGCCTTTGTGGTCGGGACGGCCGTCGCCAAGACGCTCAGCAAGGGTCTGATCGAGCCGTCGGCCGTGGACCCCAACGTGGTGCTCGCCGGTCTGCTCGGCGCGATCATCTGGGACCTCCTCACCTGGTATCTGGGCCTGCCAACCTCGTCCTCGCACGCCCTGCTCGGCGGCTACGGCGGCGCCGCCATCGCCAAGGCGGGCTTCGGCGCGCTGATCCTGCCCGGCTGGGTGCTGCCGATCCTCGCCATCGTGGTCTCCCCCATTCTCGGACTGGTCCTCGCGCTCACGTTCACCGTCGCGCTATCGTGGCTGCTCAAGGATTTCCGGCCGGGGCCGCTGGACCACGTCTTCCGCCGGCTGCAGCTGCTGTCGGCGGCGCTCTATTCGCTCAGTCACGGGGCCAACGACGCCCAGAAGACCATGGGCATTATCGTCGGGCTCCTGGTCTCGTCCAATGCCCTGTTCGCCCGGCAGGACGGATGGCTGCATTACCTCTACCTGCCGAACGCAGACCGCATCCCGCTGTGGGTGGAGATGGCCGCCTACACGGCGATCGGTCTCGGCACGGCGCTGGGCGGCTGGCGGATCGTGAAGACGATGGGCAGCCGCATCACCAAGCTGCGGCCGTTCGGCGGCTTCTGCGCCGAAACGGCCGGCGGCATCTCCATCCTCATCGCCTCGGTCATCGGTGTGCCGGTGAGCACCACCCACACCATCACCGGCGCGATCGTCGGCGTGGGCGCGGCGAACCGGGTGTCGGCGGTGCGGTGGGGCGTGGCGACGCGGATCGTCTGGGCCTGGGTCCTCACCATCCCGATGAGCGCCGCGATCGCCGCGGTGGCCTACCTGGTGCTGCGGAACGGTTAGATCGGAGGGCTAGGCGGCCCGGATGACCCGCGAGGAGGCCGCGGCCCGGTAGTCGGCGACCAGTCGGTCGTACACGACATCCCACCGCCGCTCGCCCGCGGTCTGCAGGGCGCCCCCGGCGAGCCGGCGCCGCAGCGCCGCATCGGCCAGGAGCCGGCCCAGCCCGTCGGTGATCGCTTCGGTGCTGTTCGGCGCGACCAGCCACGCGTTCCGGCCGTGCTCGGCGAACTCGAGAACGCCGCCCGCCGCCGCGACCAGCGAGGGAAGCCCCGAGCCCATCGCCTCGAGCAGCGAGTTACCGAAGGTCTCGGTGGGTGACGGGAAGGTGAAGATGTCCGCGGACGCGTAAGCCTCCGCCAGCTCCCGCCCCTTCATCAGACCGGTGACGTGGACGCCGGGCAGCTCCCGCCGGCGGATCTCGTCCTCCAGGGGTCCTCGACCCACCAGCACCAGCTGCGCGCCGCCGCGGCTGCCGACCAGCGTCTCCCAGGCCCGGAGGAGCAGCTCCAGATTCTTCTCCCGGGCGATCCGGCCGATGTAGGTGACGAGGAGATCGTTCGCACCCACCCCGAGCCGCGCCCGGTACGCCTCGCTCCGGAAGCGTGGGTGGAACTCTCCCGGGTCCACGCCCCGGCTCCATACCCCTGTGTGGGTGACCCCACGGCTGTGGAGGTGCTCCTCGTAGATCCGGCTGGGACAGAGCACCCGGTGCGCCTGGCCATAGAACCAGCGGAGATAATGCCACCCGGCGCGGAGTGCCCAGGTCACACCGTAGCGCACGGCGTACTGGTCGTAGTCGGTGTGCGCCGAGGCGACGATGGGGACGCCGAGCTGGCGGGCGGCCTTCACGCCGGCGATGCCGAGGGAGAACTCCGTCGCCACGTGGACCACGTCGGGCCGGAAACGCGACAGGTCCTCCACGACATCCCGGAGGCGTGGGAAGGCCCACTGGACGTCGGGGTACAGAAAGAAGGGGACGCTGGGCGACCGATGAACCTCGGGCCGGTCGCCTTCGGGGGGGAGCGGATACGTGGCGGAGTAGACCCGGACCTGGTGGCCCCGGGCCTGCAGCGCCTCGGTGAGACGAAGCAGGGTCACCCCCACCCCACTCACCATGGGCCAGTAGACCTCGGAAAAGAGCGCGATGCGGAGCGGCGCGTCCGGGGACATGGGAGAAAGCTAGGAGGCTAGGAGGCTGGGAGGCTAGGTTTGGCCATGCGATTCCGGGAGCCCTTCAACGCCTGGTCCCATCTGGTGGGGCTGGTCCTGGCGGCGGCGGGGACCGGCCTCCTGCTCGCCCGGGCCGATACGCCGGGCCGGTGGGTCGCGTTCACGGTGTACGGCGGGAGCCTGATCCTCCTCTACGCCGCCAGCACGCTTTACCACGGACTCCACCTCTCCCCCCGCCGGCTTCGCTCGTTCCGCACTCTGGACCACATCGCGATCTACTTTCTGATCGCCGGGACGTACACGCCGGTGTCGCTGCTGACACTGGGCAGCTCGGGCGGGCCGACGCTGCTGGCCGTCTGCTGGGGCATCGCGGCGGCGGGGATCCCGTTCAAGATCCGCTGGCTGGATGCGCCGGTCTGGATCTCGACCGCCATCTACCTCGCCATGGGGTACCTCGCGCTCCTGGCCGTCGTTCCGATCGGGCGCGCGGTCGGGGCGAGTGGGCTGGCCTGGCTGATCGCCGGCGGGCTGGCCTACACGGTCGGTGCAGTGATCTTCGCGTTGGAGCGTCCTAATCCGCGGCCGTGGTTCGGACACCACGAGATCTGGCACCTCCTGGTGCTGCTCGGAAGCGGGTGCCACTTCGGGTTCGTCCTGCTCCACGTGGCCATGGTGTGACCGCGGCGCCGGCTGCCGGCGCCGACGATGGGAGGGTGGATGAGCAGTCGCGACGGGATCGAGATTCGCGGACCCGAGGTGGCCGGCGCGGAGCGAGTGGCGACCGACGACGCGGTGGAGTTCGTGGGGATGCTGGTCCGCCGGTTCGGTCCGGCGCGGGAAAGGCTGCTGAGCCGGCGCCGGGAAACCCAGGAACGCCTCCGAGGCGGCGCGCTTCCCGACTTCCTGCCCGAGACCGCCGCGGTGCGGCGGGGCAGCTGGACCGTGGCGGACTCACCGGCCGACCTCACCGACCGCCGGGTGGAGATCACCGGACCGGTCGAGCGCAAGATGATGATCAACGCCCTCAACTCGGGCGCCCGGGTCTTCATGGCGGACTTCGAGGACGCGTTGAGCCCCCCGTGGAGCAACGTGGTGGCGGGCCAGATCAATTGCATGGACGCGGTCCGCCGACAGCTCGACTACACCAGCCCGGAGGGCAAGCGCTACGCCCTGGGCGAACGCCTCGCCACCCTGGTGGTGCGGCCGCGGGGGTGGCACCTCGACGAAAAGCACGTGCTGGTGGACGGACGCCCGGCCCCGGCGGCGCTCTGCGACTTCGGCTTCTACTTCTACCACAACGCCCGCGAGCTTCTCGCCCGCGGCAGCGGACCCTACTTCTATCTCCCCAAGCTGGAGCACTACCTGGAGGCCCGGCTCTGGAACGAGGTCTTCGAGGCCTCGCAGCGATCGCTGGCCCTTCCCCAGGGGACCGTCCGGGCGACGGTGCTGGTGGAGACGATTCTGGCCGCGTTCCAGATGGACGAGATTCTGCACGAGCTGCGCGAGCACGCCGCCGGGCTCAATGCCGGCCGGTGGGACTACCTCTTCAGCATCATCAAGAACTTCCGCCACCGCCCCGAGTTCGTCCTGCCCGACCGGGCCCAGCTCACCATGACGGTGCCCTTCATGCGGGCCTACACCGAGCTGCTGGTGCAGACCGGTCATCGCCGGAACGCCCACGCGATCGGCGGCATGGCCGCATTCATTCCCAGCCGGAAGGACGCGGAGGTGAATGCGACCGCGTTCGCCCGGGTGCGCGAGGACAAGGGCCGCGAGGCGCGCGACGGCTACGACGGCGCGTGGGTCGCGCACCCGGACCTGGTGCCGCTCGTGGCCGACGTGTTCGGCGAAGTCCTTGGCGACCGGCCCAACCAGAAGGAGCGGCAGCGGGACGATGTCCGGGTCACCGCCCAAGAGCTGCTCGACGTTCGGGTACCTGGCGGCAAGGTGTCGGAGGCCGGTGTGCGGGGCGACGCCAGCGTCGCGCTCCAGTACCTCGCGGCCTGGCTCGGCGGCTCGGGCGCGGTCGGTATCAACAATCTGATGGAGGACGCCGCGACCGCCGAGATCGCCCGATCCCAGCTCTGGCAGTGGATCCGGCATCGGGTTCGGACCGACGAGGGATCGGAAGTCACCCTGGGCAAAGTGCGATCGGTGCTGGGGGAGGAGACGGCGCGGCTGCGCCCAACCCAGGCCGATCCGGCTCGGCTGGAGGCCGCGGCGGCGTTGCTCGATCAGCTGGTGTCGGCGGAGGAGTTCCCCGAATTTCTCACCCTCCAGGCCTACCAGCGGCTGGATTGAGCCGCGGAAGGCTGTACGGAGGGACGGGCAAAGAAAACGACTGGGGCGGCTGGGGTCGAACCAGCAACCTCCCGGTTAACAGCCGGGCGCTCTGCCGATTGAGCTACACCCCAAGGGTGGGACGTTCTGCGGGGACAGGGACTTTACCTTCCCGTCCCCGTGGCGGTCAAGGTTGTTGCCTCGAGGTATCATGAGTGTCGGAGCGGTGGTGCTGGCGGCGGGACCAGGTCGCCGATTCGGCGGGGGCAAGCTGGCGGCCGAGCTGCATGGACAGCCGATCCTCTCGCATGTGTGCGCCGCGGTGGTGGACGCGCTCACCGCGGGAGTGCTCGGGCAAGGATGGGTGGTCGTCGCGGCCGACGATCGCGCCGCACGGCTCCAGGCGGAGCGCGCGGGCCTCGTGCCGGTGGTCAATCCCAGCCCCGACGGGGGGATTTCCCAGTCGGTCCGCCTGGGACTGGAGACGGCGGAGGCGCAGGTGACGGTCGAAGCGCTCCTCCTACTGCTCGGCGACCAGCCGCTGGTGCGGGTCGAGACGATGCAGCGGTTGATCGAGGCCTGGCGCGACGGCGCGGGACCGGTCGTCCGGCCGCGGTACGGTGACGAGCCCGATACCCCCGGGCACCCGGTCCTCCTCGACCGCCTGGTGTGGCCGTTGTGCCGCCAGGCCAGTGGAGACCGCGGGCTGGCCGGCATCCTGCCCCAGGCAACCCTCATCGACGTGACGGGCGCCAATCTCGACATCGACACCCCGGCGGATCTCCAGCTGCTCGAGGACCATCCGTGATGCGGTTCCAGTTCTCCGGCGATCCCGTGATCACCGCGCCTCGTCAGGTCGTGTGGGAGCGGCTGACCGACCCCGACTTCATCGCGGCCTCCGCTCCGGGCGTCGAATCGGTCGAGGCGGTCAATCCGAGACGCTTCACGGTCGTGAGCGGGCTGGGGCTCGGCCCGATGAAGGTCAGATTCACGATGGACGTCGAGCTGTTCGACGTGGTGGAGCGGGAATCCCTCAGGATGCGGTCGCTGGCGAAGGGCCCCGGCTCCATGGTGGACGTGGTGAGCGTGGTGCGGCTGGAGGACGCGCAGGCGGGCACCCGGCTCAACTGGTCGGCCACCAGCGACGTGAGCGGCACGGTGGCGAATCTGGGCCCGCGGCTGATCGAAGGGACCGCGCGGATGATGAGCGAGCGGTTCTGGACCGATTTCGCCCGACGGGTCAGCCTGGGCTGACCGATGGCGGACCGCTCACCGATCGAAAGGACGGGTGGCCGCGGAACGCCGGAGCGTGGTTGCGAACGGCCGCGCGGCGGTGAGGGGAGCAACAGTCTCCACTACCAGCACCTCGAGACGCCACGATTCCGCCGGGTCGTGCTCGATCCTGCCCAGGTGCACGCGGGTCAGATCGGGGATCAGCACGGGCGCCGAGAGCTCGACCGCCGGGTGCGTCGTGGTGACCCCGATCGCCGCCATCCCGGCGGCGGCGGCAGAGTCGAGGCCCGCGGGAGCATCTTCGACCACGAGACAGCGGGCCGGTTCGATGCCGAGCCTCGCGGCGGCGCGAAGGTAGACATCGGGACTCGGCTTCCCGCACTCCACGTCCTCGGCGCAGACCAACACGCCGGGTATCGGCAAACCAGCGTGCCGCAGCCGGGCGATGGCCGACACGCGAGGGCCCGACGTCGCCACCGCCCACGCGCCCGGTGGAAGCGCGCCGAGCACCCGCTCCGCGCCGGCCACCGGGCGCAGCAGTTCGGTGCCGCGCTCGTCCGCGGGATCAAACCGGGCCACCTCGGCCTCGGCGTCGAGCTCCGGTGCGGCCAGTCGGATCGTCTCGACCGCGCGACGACCGTGGCAGACGCGGAGAAACGGAGCCGGATCCAGGCCGCGTCGGACGGCCCACCGGCGCCACTGCAGCTCGATCCACGCGGCGCTGTCCACCAGCACACCGTCGAGGTCGAACAGGATGGCCGAGCATTCGAACCGTCGCATGGCCGATAAGATGTCACCCAAAATGCGGTTGCGTCAGAGCGCGGGGAGCATCGGTCATGCGTGACCTATTGGCAGCGTACGAGCGCCTGTCGGCCGGCCCCCGACAAGTCGGTCGAGCGGTGGTCACCAGCGTGTGGGGTTCGGCGCCGCGGCCCGAGGGGGCTGCGATGCTCGCCACCAGGGACGGCCTGGTAGCCGGGTCGGTGTCGGGTGGATGCGTGGAAGCGGCCACCGCGGCCGAAATCGTCGCCGCCATCGAGCGGGGTAGCCCCAGGCTCGTCTCGTTCGGCGTGAGCCACCAGGAGGCGTGGGCGGTGGGGCTCGCCTGCGGCGGCACGATCCGAGTCTTCGTCGAGCCCGTCGTCCGCCCCGAGATCCTCGAGGCCGCCCGCGGGCCGGGAGGCGAGGTGGTCGCGACGATCATCGAGGGCCAGGGCGCCGGGGACGCGCTTGGGATCTCCGCCGACGGCACCGTGCGCGGCAATGCCGACCTGCCCCGCGACACCCTCCGTGATACCGCGCTGGCCGCGCTCCGACGGGAGGCGAGCAGGACGGTCACGGTGGACCTTCCCGGCGGGGCGGCATCGGTGTTCCTGGAGGTGTTCCCCCGACAGCCCCGGCTGGTCATTTTCGGCGCCACGCACGTTGCCCTGGCGCTGGTGCCGCTCGCCCGCCGGCTCGGCTATCACACCATCGTGGCCGACGGCCGAGCGGGGTTCCTCACCCCGGAGCGCTTCCCGGAGGCCGACGAGTTGATCCAGGCCTTTCCCGAGGAGGCGTTCGACCGCATCGGCCTCGACGAGACCTGCTACATCTGCGTTCTGTCGCACGATCCCAAGTTCGACGAGCCGGCGCTGCGCCTCGCCGTTCGCTCGCCGGCGGCCTACATCGGCGCCATCGGCTCGAGGAAGACCCAGGCCGAGCGCCGCGAGCGCCTCGCGGCCGACGGATTCACGCCGGACGAGATCGCCCGGATCTACGGACCGATCGGGCTCGACCTCGGCGGCCGCGCGCCGGCCGAGACGGCGCTGGCGATTCTGGCGGAGGTGACGCGGGTGAGGTACGGGGTGGCAGGAGACACCCGGAGGTAGGAAACGAAGGGGGAAAGGGGATTCCCTTTCCCCTACTCGTCACACACCGGCACGCCCGGCCGGTCCGGCACCATTCCCTTGGTCTCCGTGGCCGGCTTGGCGGGCACCGGACCCACCCAGACGACGCAGGTTCTGCCCGGCTGGCCGGCGAAACTCGCGCGGCCGGACCAGGACCACTTGTCGGCGCTCAGGATGTTGATCGTGACGCCCTTGTGCCAGACGTACTGGAGGGCGAACGGCTCCACGCTCCGGCTGAACGCGCCCTGGGTGCCGAGCCAGGCATCCTGGGCCCGGCCCAGGTTCCGCAGATCCACCTTCATCTGGACCGCCGGACTCACATCGCTGAGCGCCGTCGCGGTATCGAGCGCACGCGGCCGCGGCGGCACCGGATCGGCATCGGTCCGCCGCGGCGCCGGCGACACGTCGCAGGCGGGGGCCCCTTCCTGACCGCTCCGGATATACTTGAGGCTGGTCGGGGGCGCGTTCACCCGCCCGATCCAGATGACGCAGTCCCGCCCCGGCAACGCCGGGTGCGTCCCGCTCGCCGCCCAGCCCTCCCGGGTGAGCCAGAGGAACCGGACCTCGGCCCGGCCGTCCGCCTGATAGCGGAGCCGCTCGTAGTCCTCGGTGTAGGTCCCGTTCTCGGCGTAGAAGGTCTGTTCCACCGAGACCAGGCGCCGGAGGCTGCGGCGGATCTGGTCGAAGGCCGAGGCCTCCGCGTTCGGGGTGGTGTCGCGGCTCCGAACCGGCTTGGCCGGAGGCGGCGGCGCCGGGGTATCGACCGGCGCCGACGCTTCCGGCGGCGCGGGCAGGCTCTGGCCGGCAGGGCGGGCGTTCGGCAGCAGCTTGTCGCAGGCCCAGAGCAGCAGCAGGATCGGCGCGGCGCGGAACGCGCCGGGAATACCAGAGGAGGTCATCGGTCGGCTCACTTCTGCGCAGACAGGTCGAGGTCGTCGCTGACGATTTCCCGCGTGGCGGGCAGCCCGCGGGGCGTGCCCGGCGGGACCTCGCTCCATCCCGCAGTCTCCAGGAGGTCCGCAGTCCGCCGGTTCACGTCGGCCCGTTGCTCGTCCTCGGTCGCCGATGCCGAGGCGAGGTCGAGCCAGGAGAGCGCCTCGGCAAAGGCGATCCGCTCCAGTGCCGCCCGGCTCGCCTTCAAGGCGGCGCGATAGGCCAGTCCGGGCTCGCCGCCGCGGTCGGCATGACGGGCGATCTCTCCAGCCGCCTGGCTCATCTGCTCGGGCGGCAGCGCCTGCTCCAGCGACAAAGCCAGACTCCGATGCACCTCCCGACGGCGAGGTGCGGTGAGCCCGTCGCGCACCACGTGGGCGATGACCGGATGAGCCGCCCGATAGGCGCCGCCGTCTTCCACGACCAGTCGCCGGTCCACCAGGGCATCGGCGACCCACGCCGCGTGCAGGCGGCTGATGCCGTGGACGTGGCTCAGCACTTCGGGGCGACACCCCGCGCCGCCCGAGACCGCCAGAGTGATCAGGACTTCCGCCAACTCATCGGGCAGCCGATCCACCCGCTCGGCGATCACCTCCTGCACCGTCCGGGAGAGGGGAAACATGGTCCCGTCTTCCAGCGCGCCGGCCGGGGCCGTCCACTCGTGAGTCTGCTCGTCGGCCGCGAGCAGGCCCTGCGCGAACATCGTTTTGAGCAGCTCCAGGATGTAGAATGGGTTGCCGCCGGTGATGCTGTACACCCGGCGAGCGAAGCGTCGGCCCGCCGTCGGCGCGCTGAGGTGACCCAGCTCGCGGATCAGCTGCCACACTTCCTCTTCGTCCAGGCACGGCAGAGAGATCGACGTCGCGTGCGACTTGGCCCGCAGCACGCGGGTGAGTCGGGCTGCCGGGGCATCGCGCTCCATTTCACCCAAGGTCAACGTGGCGAGCCAGAGCACTGGGAGCTGCTCCAGCCGGCGGATGAGAAAGCGGAGGAGGTTAGCGCTGTCCTCGTCGCACCAGTGCAAGTCATCGATCGTGACCACGATCGGCTGTTCCGCCGCCACGGCGGACAACAGCTGGGCCACTCCCTCGAACACGCGCCACGCCTCCGGCGGGCCGTCCGGGGTCACGGTCGACGGC
>DATCWW010000234.1:0-3050 GCA_036566145.1 Gemmatimonadales bacterium | reverse complement strand
GGCGCCGGGGCGGACCACCCGCTCGGCCGCGAGCTGCGCCTCGCGCACGATGCCGTAGATGGCCCGCTGCTCGGCGCTGAACCGGCCGCTCACCGGCACGGTCCGGGTCACGTCCGCGGCGTAGCCACCGTAGCCGGCGCCGACGTCCATGACCACGACCTCGCCCGCCTGTATCTGCCGGTCGTTGGCGTTGTAGTGGTACTGGGTGGAGTTCGGCCCCGAGCCGATGATGGAGACGAAGGCGGGGCCGTCGCCGCCGGTCCGGCGGAACGCGGCGGTGAAGAGCGCTTCGATCTCGTACTCGTACATCCCGGGCCGGATGGTGCGCATCGCCTCCTGCTGCGCCGCGACCGTGATGTCGATCGCCCGGCGGAGCATCGCCTGCTCGGCCGGGCTCTTCCGGGTACGGATGCTGTCCAGGATCGGATGCGCGTCGCGCACGGCCACCCCGCGGTGGCGCTCGGCGAAGGCGCGCATGAAGCTTCCGCCCCGAGTGAGCGAGTCGGTCTGGGCGACGTCGTTGCTGGCATAGTCGCGCAGGGTGTACACCGGCCACCCGGCCCGGGCCAGGCTGTCGAGCATCGGCGCGAGCGCGGCGATGGAGCGGGCCGGGATGCCGGTGGCCCGCTCGACCCCGAGGGAGTCGGGCGGAAAGCCATCGTAGAGCTGGCGCCGCGGATCGCGGGCCTGGGTGAAGAGCACCGGCGAGGGCCGGCCGTCCCGAATCACCAGGAGCAGCGCCGCGTCGGGCTCGAGGAACCCGGTGAGATAGCGGAAGGCGGGCAGCTGACCGGGGCGCTCCCACCCCACCGGCGTCCGCGCGCCGAATGCCACCACCACGCCCCGGCCGATCCGGGCCGCGAGGGAGTCCCGGCGGGCGGCGTACTCCGGCGCCGGAATGGTCTGGGCCGCCAATGGCGAGGTGATCGCCGCGAGGGCGAGCAGCAGCCTGGCGGTCACGAGCCCAGCCCTCGCGCCATGCCGGTGGCGGCGGCGACCATGATCAGGACCAGGATCGCCTGGATGTAGCTGATCCGCGCCAGCCCGGGCGCCGCGGAGGTGTCCACCGGGCCGCCCCGAGCCGCCGCGGTCCGCCACCGGATCAGCAGCACGACCGCCCGCGCCTCCATGAGGAGAAGCAGGAGCAGCGCCGCCATCTTCAGGTAGAACAAATGATTGTGCATGTAGTACGCGGTGGGCTTCTCGGTTCCCGCGAGGAGACGCCACAGGCCGGTGGCGATCCAGAGCGCTCCGGCGAGGGCCCACCAGCTGTCGGCGGCGAAGATCCGGCGGAGCCCGGCCGGGTCGAACGGTCCCCGCAGGGCGCCGGCGCGGACCCAGACCGCGCCCAGCCCGATGCCGAGGGCGGTGAGGTGGAGAGCGGCGAGCGACCAGCGCAGCATGCGGTGTTCTCCGGAAGCGGTGCCCGGCAAAGATAGCCCGGCGCCCGGCCGGTCGGAATTAGTTGACAAAGGCAACTATATCCGGCAGCTTGGGAGAACCATGTCTTCCCACGACGAGGTCGCCGCCGTCCGCCGGTTCAATCGATTCTACACCCGGCAAATGGGGCTGCTGGACGACGGCCTCCTGCACAGTCCCTACAGCCTCACCGAAGTGCGCGTGCTTTACGAGATCGCGCACCGGACCGCGCCCACCGCGAGCGCCATCGGACAGGGGCTCGGCCTCGACCCCGGCTATCTGAGCCGCCTCCTTCAACGACTGCGCAAGGCCGGACTGGTCTCGGCCACCTCGGCCGCGGGCGACCGCCGCCAGCGGCTGCTCGGACTCACCGCCAGGGGCCGCCGAACCTTCGGCGCGCTGGACGCGCGCTCCAGTCGGGAGGTGGCCCTGCTCCTGGGCCGGCTCACCCCGGCATCCCGGCGGCGCCTCGTGACGTCCATGCGCCGGGTGGAGACGGCGCTCGTCCCTCGCGCTGAACCGGGTCCGCGCCGGGCGCTGCGTGCCCCGGGGCCGGGCGACCTGGGATGGGTGGTGCAGCGGCACGGCGAGCTCTACGCGGCCGAGTACGAGTGGAACGAGGAGTTCGAGGCGCTGGTGGCCCGCATCGTGGCCGAGTTCGCCGCGCGGCACGACCCCCAGCGGGAGCGGGCCTGGATCGCCGAGCTCGACGGCGTGCGGGCCGGCTCGGTGTTCCTGGTGCGGCAGTCGGACGAGGTGGCCAAGCTCAGGCTGCTGCTGGTCGAGCCCTGGGCGCGGGGCCGGGGGCTGGGGCAGGCGCTGGTGGAGGCGTGCGTCGAGTTCGCCCGCGAGGCGGGCTACCGCACCGTCACGCTCTGGACCAACTCCGTGCTGGATGCGGCGCGCCGGCTCTACCTGCAGGCCGGCTTCCGTCTGGTCGGCACGGAGCGGCACCGGAGCTTCGGCCACGATCTCACCTCGGAGACCTGGGAGCTCGCGCTGGTGCGCGAGTAGCTCAGCCGTTCTCCTCGGTATTCTCCACGAAGGTGCCGCAGGTCGCGGTGAGCCGGATCGGCGTGCCCGCACCGTCCACGCCCTCCACCATGATGGCGCCGCCCCTTCCCCGTGAGCCGCACCTCCGTGGCCGCCCGGCCGAACCGCTCGCCCCGGGGCAGCGTCGCGATGCGGTGGCTGGTCTCGCCGACCTCGAGCCACAGGGTCGTCTGAGTTCCGCTCCCGTCCTTGAGCCGCCACGCGGTCAGGTTCAGGTGGCGCAGCGCCCCGTCGCCGGAAAACCGGGCGGCGTACATCGCGGTCGGCGCGTCGTAGATGGGGCCGTCGGGCTCGACGATGCACTCGCCGGTTCCCGAGCCGGCGCGTCGGCGCAGGCGACGAGCAGGGTGGTTCCGGCCACCCGCAGCAGTCCGCGCATCATCTCCTCCGGGGAAGACGGGTTTCGTCCGCGGTTCATCTCGCCCGGTTAGACGCTATGGTGTCGGGGTCGCTCTCACTGCGAAGGAATCGGGGGCGGCCAGTCCGCCAGCGCCGTGTCGGACTCGGCGCGCTCGAGCGCCCAGACCATGGTGGGCGCGACTGCACCATCGGAGTAGGGGACCGGCTCGAGCGAGGTT